>JAUXVE010000069.1 GCA_030680415.1 Rubrivivax sp. | reverse complement strand
CGCCACTTGGCGGCGCCGGCTTGTGACCAGGAACCGCGGGTATTGCCCCCTCTCCCACGTGTGGGAGAGGGTTGGGGTGAGGGTCATGCGTGCCCCTCCCACCCTCACCCCAGCCCTCTCCCGCCCAGGCGGGAGAGGGGGCCATACAGTTCACACCGGTGCAGGTTCCTGGGTAGGGGGAATGGCCCGCATCGCCCGCTTGCCTTCTTATGCGTTCGAACGCGATCCCGTATCAGGCGCTGAAGGCCTGCAGCTTGTCCAGCGTGGGCTGGCACCAGCCGCGGTCGCCTTCGTCGAGTGCGGCAAAGGCTACGCTCGCCTGCGCCACCGCCAGCGCATGGCCGGCGGCGTTGCCGGCGGCGCGCTCGGCCAGCGCGAGCGCCTCGAAGCCGAAGAAGCGCTCCAGCGCCACGCCGCCGTTGTCGTGCACGAGGGCCAGGCACAGCTGCGCATGGTGGCGGGCCTGCGCCGGGTCACCCGCCTGCAGCCAGGTCATCGCCAGGCGGTATTCGGCGCGTTCGGTCTCCAGCCAGGTGCCGGCCAGTGCCCAGTAGCGGCGGCCGGCCTGCGCGGCCGCGATCATCAGCTCACGCTCGGCGGGTGTGCGGCTGGTCTTTTCCTCCAGCGTGCCGGCCAGGTTGTTGCCCATGACGGCCAGGGCACGGTGGGTGGCGTCGGCCGCGTCGAGGCCGGCCGCATCGGCTGCGGCCTGTGCTTCGCTGAACAGCACGCTGGCGCGTGCCGTGTCGTGTTCGGCCAGGTTGGCGGCAGCCAGCGCGGTGACGCGGATGCGGTCGGACGCCGTCATCGCCGCGCGCTCGTCGGCCGCCCCTTCGCACAGTGCCAGGCTGGCCTGAAAGCGCGCCAGCGCTGCGCTCGCAGCACCGCCGGCGCTGCAGGCCGGGTGCGCCGCCAGGCGCCGCAGCAGCGCGCGGCCGTCGGCCCAGCGGCCGAGATGTGCGCCGTAGACGTGGTGCACCAGGTGCGCCAGCGGGGTGATCTGCTCTTCGTCGGTCACCAGCGCGGGCGCGGGGTCGTCCAGGGCAGCAGCCAGGCGTTCGGCGACGCCGGCGGCATCGGCCGCGTGCTGGTCCCAGGCCCGGCTCAGGAAGCTGTCGAAATCCATGGCGGTGTCCTCCCGGCCGCAACGGTAGCGCAGCCGCCGTGCCCGGGCCAGCCCCGCCGGCTAAAATCCACGTTTGTTCGAGACAAGCAGGGCAACATGGCCGGTCACTCCAAATGGGCCAACATCCAGCATCGCAAGGGCCGCCAGGACGAAAAGCGCGGCAAGGCCTGGACGCGCGTGATCCGCGAGATCATGGTCGCGGCGCGGCTGGGCGGTGGTGATGCGACGGCCAACCCGCGGCTGCGGCTGGCGATCGAGAAGGCCAAGGCCGTCAACCTGCCGGTGGAGACCGTCAAACGCAACATCGACAAGGCCACCGGCAACCTCGAAGGCGTGACCTACGAGGAGATCCGCTACGAAGGCTACGGCATCGGCGGCGCCGCGATCATCGTCGACTGCATGACCGACAACCGCGTGCGCACGGTGGCCGAGGTGCGCCATGCCTTCAGCAAGTACGGCGGCAACATGGGTAGCGAAGGCTCGGTGGCCTTCCAGTTCAAGCACTGCGGGCAACTCGTGTTCGCCCCCGGCACCTCGGAAGACAAGGTCATGGAAGTGGCGCTGGACGCCGGCGCCGAGGACGTGGTCAGCGACGAGGACGGCGCCATCGAGGTGCTCACCGCGCCGGCCGACTTCGAGGCCGTGAAGGCGGCGCTGGAAGCGGCGGGCCTCGAGCCCGAGCTGGCCGAGGTGACGATGCGCGCCGAGAACACGATCGAACTCGATGGCGATGACGCGCAGCGCATGCAAAAACTGCTCGACGTGCTCGAGGACCTCGACGACGTGCAGGACGTGTACCACAGCGCCCTGATCGAGGAATGATCGCCCGATGAAGGTTCTCGTCATCGGCGGCGGTGGCCGCGAGCACGCGCTGGCGTGGAAGCTGGCGCAGGCCGAGCGGGTGCAGACCGTATACGTGGCGCCGGGCAACGGCGGCACGGCGGCCCACCCGGCCTTGCGCAACGTGCCGCTCACCGACCCGGCGCGCCTGGCTGACTTCGCGGCGGCGGAGAAGGTCGCGCTCACTGTCGTCGGCCCCGAGGCCCCGCTGGCCGCCGGCGTGGTGGACCTCTTCCGCGCCCGCGGCCTGCGCATCTTCGGCCCCACGCAGGCCGCCGCGCAGCTGGAAAGCTCCAAGGCCTATGCCAAGGACTTCATGCAGCGCCATGGCATTCCGACCGCGCTGTACGCGAGCTTCACCGACGCCGCCGCTGCGCACGCGCATGTCGACCGGCACGGCGCGCCCATCGTCGTCAAGGCCGACGGCCTGGCCGCCGGCAAGGGCGTGGTGGTGGCGATGGACGCCGCCGAGGCGCACGCTGCCATAGACACCATGCTGCAGGGCGCCGGCGCACGGGTCGTGATCGAGGAATTCATGGCCGGCGAGGAAGCCAGCTTCATCGTGCTGTGCGACGGCAGCCACGTCGTCAGCCTGGCCACCAGCCAGGACCACAAGCGCATCTTCGAAGGCGATGCCGGCCCCAATACCGGCGGCATGGGCGCATATTCGCCGGCGCCGGTGGTCACGCCCAACGTGCACGCGCGCGTCATGCAGGAGATCATCCTGCCCACGGTGGCCGGCATGGCCAGGGACGGCGCGCCGTACACGGGTTTCCTGTACGCCGGGCTGATGATCGACGCGCACGGCCAGCCGCGGACGGTGGAATTCAACTGCCGGCTCGGCGACCCCGAGGCGCAGGTCATCCTGATGCGGCTGAAGAGCGACCTCTTCGAAGTGCTGATGCAGGCCACCGACGGCACGCTGGACGAGGTCGAACTGCAGTGGGACCGCCGCGTCGCGCTGGGCGTGGTGATGGCCGCACAGGGTTACCCGGCGGCGCCGCGCGCCGGCGACGTCATCACCGGCCTGCCCGCCGGCAACGCCGAGTTGCAGGTCTTCCACGCCGGCACCGCGCTCGACGGGGGCCGGCTGCTCACCAGCGGCGGGCGCGTGCTGTGCGTGACGGCGCTCGGCGAATCGGTGCGCCTGGCGCAGCAGCGGGCGCTGGAGGCCGTGCGCGGCATCCGTTTCGACGGCGCGCAGTGGCGCAACGACATCGGCCACCGCGCCATCAAGCATTGAAGCCGCGGGACGCCTCATGATCGACACCAGCCGCGTCCGCGACTACCTGCTGGGCCTGCAGGGCCGCATCGTCGGCACGATGCAGGCCGAGGACGGCAAGGCCTTCCTCAGCGACGGCTGGCAGCGCCCGGCCGGCGGCAAGCTGGAGGGCGACGGCCTGTCGCAGCTGGTCGAAGACGGCGGGCTGCTGGAACGCGGCGGCTGCAACTTCAGCCATGTCAAGGGTACGTCGCTGCCGCCGTCGGCCACCCAGCACCGCACTGAGCTCGCCGGCGCGCCCTTCGAGGCGCTGGGCGTGTCGCTGGTGATGCACCCGCGCAACCCGCACGTGCCCACGGTGCACATGAACGTGCGCCTGCTGGCGGCGTTTCCCGCCGACCAGGCGCCGGTGACGTGGTTCGGCGGCGGCATGGACCTCACGCCCTACTACGGCGATGAGGAAGACGCGCGCCACTTCCACACCGTTTGCCGCGACGCGCTGGCGCCCTTCGGTGCCGACAAGTACCCGCGCTTCAAGCAGTGGTGCGACGAATATTTCTTCCTCAAGCACCGCAACGAGCCGCGCGGCGTGGGCGGCGTCTTCTTCGACGACTTCAACGAAGGCGGCTTCGAGCCCGGTTTCGCGATGCTGCGCGCCGTCGGCGACGCCTTCCTGCCGGCCTACCTGCCGATCGCGCAGCGCCGCCGCGACACGCCCTACGGCGAGCGGGAACGCGACTTCCAGGCCTACCGGCGCGGCCGCTACGTGGAGTTCAACCTCGTCTGGGACCGCGGCACGCACTTCGGCCTGCACGGCGGCGGCCGCACCGAGAGCATCCTGATGAGCATGCCGCCGCTGGCGAAGTGGCGCTACGACTGGCACCCCGAGCCGGGCACGCCCGAGGCGCGGCTGTACAGCGACTTTCTGCGCCCGCGCGACTGGGCGGCCGCGTGACGCATGCTCGCCGTGTCGGCCTCTTCGGCGGCAGCTTCGACCCGGTGCACGACGCCCACGTGGCCCTGGCGCGCGCCGCGCTGGCCGAGCTGCAGCTGGACGAGGTGCGCTGGATCCCGGCCGGGCAGGCCTGGCAGAAGTCGCGCCCGCTCACCGACGCCGTGCACCGCGAGGCGATGCTGCGGCTGGCCATCCACGGCGAGCCGCATTTCGTGCTCGACCGCATCGAGACCGAACGCCCGGGCCCGAGCTATACGCTCGACACCGTGCGCACGCTGGCCGCGGCGCAGCCGGGCACGCAGTGGTTCCTGATCATCGGCCACGACCAGTACGCCGGCTTGCACACCTGGAGCGGCTGGCAGCAGTTGCTGGGCCTGGTGACGCTGGCGGTGGCCAACCGGCCGGGCGAGGTGCGCGAGGTGCACGAGGACGTGCGCCGCTTCGCCCACCAGGTGGTGCCGCTGCCCATGCTCGACATCTCGGCCACCGCAGTGCGCGAGCGCGTCGCCGCAGGCGAGGACATTTCCAAGCTGGTGCCGCCCGCAGTGGCGCGCTATATTGATTCACATCGGCTCTACCGAGCCCGCCCTGGGAGTTGAATGGACATCCGCAAGCTGCAACGCGCCATCGTCGATGGCCTGGAAGACGTCAAGGCGCAGAACATCGTCGTCTTCAACACCGAACACCTCTCGGCCCTGTTCGAACGCGTGATCATCGCCTCGGGCACGAGCAACCGGCAGACCAAGGCCCTGGCCGCGAGCGTGCGTGACAGCGTCAAGTCGCGCGGCATGCGGGTCATGGCCACCGAGGGCGAGGACAACGGCGAGTGGATCATCGTCGACTGCGGCGCCGCAGTGGCGCACATCATGCAGCCGTCGATCCGCGAGTACTACCACCTCGAAGAGATCTGGGGCGGCAAGCCGGTGCGCATGAAGGTGGGCGAGACCAGGACCACGCTCGTCAAGGCCAGCGAGCCCGAGCGGGCGCGCAAGCCAGCGGCGAAGGCGGCCCCCGCCCGGCCGCCGGCGGCGAAGAAGCCCGGGACACGCAAGCTGCCCGTCAAGCCGGCCAGCGTCAACCGCCCTGCCGCCGGCCGCGCGGTGGCTGTGAAGGCGGCGCCCGCGCGCAAGCCCGCGGCCCGCAAGGCGGCGGCCGGCAAGTCTGCGACCGGCAAGACTGCGGCGCGCAAGGCCCCGCGCTCCCGCTAGCGGCGATGAAGCTGCTGGTGGTGGCGGTGGGCCAGCGCCAGCCGGGCTGGGCCGACACGGCCTGGGCCGACTTTGCCAAGCGTTTCCCGCCCGAGATGCGGCTGGAGCTCAAGGCGCTGAAGGCCGAGCCGCGCAGCGGCGGCAAGACGGCAGCGCAATGCATGGTCGCGGAAGCGGTGCGCCTGGAGGCGGCGGTTCCGAAAGGGGCTCGCCGCGTCGTGCTGGACGAGCACGGCACGCGCCTGGACACCGCGCAACTGGCCGCGCGTTTGCGCGCCTGGCGTGGCGACGGCCGCGACGTGGCGCTGCTCGTCGGTGGCCCCGATGGCCTGGACCCGGCGCTGAAGGCCGGCGCCGACGAGACCCTGCGCCTGAGCGACCTGACGCTGGCACATGCCTACGCGCGTGTGCTGTTGGCCGAAGCGCTGTACCGCGCCTGGTCGGTGATCGAAGGTCACCCCTACCACCGCGAGTGAGCGGGGTCGGTGCGGCGGCAGCGGCGCGCATACACAATGCGCGCATGTCGTCGCACGCCTTCGTCTATCTCGCCTCGCAAAGCCCGCGCCGGGCGCAGCTGCTGGAGCAGCTGGGGGTGGCGCACCGGCCGCTGCTGGCCGACAAGACGGAAGACGTCGAGCAGCTCGAGGCCGAGCGCAGCGGCGAACTGCCGGCCGAGTACGTGCGCCGTGTCACGCTGGCCAAGCTGCTGGTGGCGCGCCGGCGGCTGGCGCGGCGCGGCCTGCCCGCGGCGCCGATCCTGTGCGCCGACACCACGGTGGCCGTCGGCCGCCGCATCCTGGGCAAGCCGCGCGACGCCGAAGAGGCCGCTGCCAGCCTGCGACTGCTGTCGGGCCGCACGCACCGCGTGCTCACGGCCGTGGCGCTGAGTGCCGGGCACGAGAACTTCCTGGCAGTGAGCGTGTCGCGCGTGCAGATGGCCGAGCTGTCGGAGCGCACCATCCGGCGCTACATCGACAGCGGCGAACCCTACGGCAAGGCTGGTGCCTACGCCGTGCAGGGCCGCATCGCGGCCTGGATCGAGCGCATCGAAGGCAGCTACACCGGCATCATGGGCCTGCCGCTGTTCGAGACCGCGCGGCTGTTGGCGCAGGCCCGCGTGCGGCTGGACGTCTGAGAGCGACCATGGCCGGCCAGGACATCCTCATCAACTGGGCGCCGCAGGAAACCCGCGTCGCCATCGTCGAGAACGGCATCGTGCAGGAACTGCACATCGAGCGCACGCTCGAACGCGGGCTGGTCGGCAACGTCTACCTGGGCAAGGTGGTGCGTGTGCTGCCGGGCATGCAGAGTGCCTTCATCGACATCGGCCTGGAGCGCGCGGCCTTCCTGCACGTGGCCGACCTGCAGGGCGGCAACGGCAGCGCCCGCAGCGAGGGGCGCCCCGACGCGCCGCCGGTGCCCATCGAGCGCCAGGTCTTCGAAGGCCAGACGCTGACGGTGCAGGTCATCAAGGACGCCATCGGCAGCAAGGGGGCGCGGCTGTCGGCGCAGGTGTCGATCGCCGGCCGCATGCTGGTCTTCCTGCCGCACGACAATCACATCGGCATCAGCCAGAAGATCGGCTCGCACGAACTGCGCGAGCAGTTGCGTGCCCGCGTGCAGGCGCTGGCCACGGTCAACCCCGAAGACCCGGGCGGCGGCTTCATCCTGCGCACCAACGCCGAGGAAGCCAGCGACGAGGAACTGGCCGAGGACATTGCCTACCTGCGCCGCGCCTGGGCGCTGGTGCGCGAACGCGCGCAGCGTTTGCCTCCCGGCGCGCTGCTGCACCAGGACCTGAGCCTGGTCGAACGCGTGCTGCGCGACCTCGTCAACGAGGCCACGCAGACGATACGCATCGACTCGCGCTTGCAGTACGACGCGCTCAGGGCCTTCGGCGACACCTACATGCCGCGCGCACTGGCCAAGCTGGAGCTCTACCGCGGCGAGCGGCCGATCTTCGACCTCTTCGGCATCGAGGAAGAGATCGCACGCGCGCTGTCGCGGCGGGTGGACCTGAAGAGCGGCGGCTACCTCATCATCGACCAGACCGAGGCGCTGACGACGGTGGATGTCAACACCGGCGGCTTTGTGGGCGCGCGCAGCTTCGACGACACCATCTTCAAGACCAACCTGGAAGCCGCCGGTGCGCTGGCGCGCCAGCTGCGGCTGCGCAACCTGGGCGGCATCATCATCGCCGACTTCATCGACATGACGCGCGAGGACCACCAGCAGGCGGTGCTGGCCGAACTGCGCAAGCAGCTCGCGC
This sequence comes from Rubrivivax sp., assembly GCA_030680415.1. GTDB lineage: Bacteria > Pseudomonadota > Gammaproteobacteria > Burkholderiales > Burkholderiaceae_C > Rubrivivax. The sequence goes on along the minus strand of JAUXVE010000069.1, from coordinate 39,016 downwards.
GCGACCGCACGCGCACCACCGTGAGCGGCTTCACGCAGCTGGGCCTGGTGGAGATGACACGCAAGCGCACGCGCGAGAGCCTGGCCCACATGCTGTGCGAACCCTGCCCCACCTGCCAGGGCCGCGGCCAGGTGAAGACGGCGCGCAGCGTGTGCTACGACATCCTGCGCGAGATCCTGCGCGAAGCGCGCCAGTTCGCGCCCAAGGAATTCCGCGTCGTCGCCAGCGCGGCGGTGGTGGAGATGCTGCTCGACGAGGAGAGCGTGCACATCGCCGGCCTGAGCGAGTTCATCGGGCGGCCGATCTCGCTGAGCGCGGAGCCGACGATGAATCCGGAGCAGTACGACATCGTGCTGATGTAGGTCAGCGCCACCGAAATGGGTGTAAATGGGCGCCAAAATGGCGTACCATGGCTGGCGATGATCCAGTCGGCCACCATCCAGATCACGCCTGAGATCCTGAGCCTCGTCGCCGGCATCGACGAGTTCAAGGGTGCCTGGCGGGCACTCGGTACGTTGGCGCCGGATCGGCTGTCCGCGCTGCTGCGGGTGGCCACGATCGAGAGCATCGGGTCGTCCACCCGCATCGAGGGCAGCAGGTTGTCCGACCGCGACGTCGAGCGCTTGCTGTCCAACCTGCAGATCCACAAGTTCAGCACCCGCGACGAGCAGGAAGTTGCGGGCTACGCCAAGGTCATGGAGATGGTGTTCACGTCATGGCAAGACATTGCCCTGACCGAGAACCACATCAAGCAACTGCACCGCGACCTGCTGATCCACAGCGAGAAGGACGCCCGGCACCGCGGCAGCTACAAGACCTCGACCAACAGCGTGGTTGCGTTCGACGAGAACGGCAAGCAGCTCGGCGTGGTGTTCGAGACGGCCACGCCCTTCGAGACCCCGCGGCTGATGTCCGAGCTGGTGACCTGGTTCGTTGCGGAGCGCAGTGCAGGGCGCGTGCACCCGCTGTTGCTGATCGGCCTTTGGGTGGTGGTGTTCCTGGTGATCCACCCTTTTCAGGATGGCAACGGTCGCCTGAGCCGGGTGCTGACCACCTTGCTGCTGCTGCAGGCCGGCTATGCCTACGTGCCCTACAGCTCTTTGGAGAGCGTGGTGGAACAGAGCAAGGAGGCCTACTACCTGGCGCTGCGCCAGACCCAAGGCACCATCCGCAGTGAGGCGCCGAACTGGCAACCGTGGTTGCTGTTCTTCCTGCGGTCGCTGGCCGAGCAGGTCAGACGATTGAATCGGAAGATCGAGCGCGAAAGGCTGGTGCTGGCGGCTCTGCCCGAGCTGTCGCTGCAGATCGTCGAGTTCGTGCGTGAGCACGGCCGCGTCACCATGGCCGACGCCATCCGGTTAACCGGCAGTAGCCGCAATACGCTGAAGCAGCACTTCCGCGCCCTGGTTGAGCGCGGGCAGCTTGGCCCCCACGGCGCGGGGCGGGGGGCTTGGTATGAGTTGCGATAGGCGCGGGGGCTCGCGGGCGCTGCCCCGCCACGGCCGACAATGAAGATTCAAGGAGCACCGACCGCATGAAGACCGTCCGCGACGCCTGCCAGCTGCAGTCCAACGCCCTGAGCGTCAAGCTCAGCGATCAGATCGAACAACTCGACGAGCTGATCTCGGCCGAAGGCAACGGCACGGCCTTCTTTGACCGAACCTTCATCACGCAGGGCATGAAGGACCTCATCACCGAGGGCATCGCCAGGCTGGCTGGCGCATCGTCGCAGGCCGTATTCCATCTCAAGCAGGCCATGGGCGGCGGCAAGACGCATTTGCTCGTCGGCTTTGGCCTACTCGCCCGGCACGCGGCGTTGCGGGCGACCTACTGCGCCGGCATGCCGCACGCCAGCGGCTTTCAGGGCGCTGCCATCGCGGCGTTCAATGGCCGCAACAGCCCCGACCACTTCTTCTGGGGCGAGATCGCCAACCAGCTCGACAAGGGTGATCAGTTCCGGAGCTTCTGGACTGGCGGCCCCAAGGCGCCCGACGAGAAGGATTGGCTCAAGCTCTTCGAGGGCGACCAGCCGGTGCTGATCCTGCTGGATGAGTTGCCGCCGTATTTCCACTACCTCGATACGCAGAAGGTCGGCAATGGCACCGTCGCCGACATTGCCACGCGGGCGTTCGCCAACCTGCTCACCGCAGCCGGCAAGAAGAAAAACGTCTGCATCGTCGCCTCGGACCTGGCGGCCGCGTACGACATGGGCGGCAAGCTCATCAACAAGGCACTGCAGGACGCGCGTGCCGAACTCGGCCGACAAGAGCGCACCATCACGCCGGTCGACCTGGCTGCCAACGAGATCTACGACATCCTGCGCAAGCGGCTCTTCTCGTCGCTGCCGGACAAGGCCGAGATCGAAGACATCGCCGATTCATTCGGCCGCAAGCTGGAAGAGGCTGCCAAATCGAAGACGGCCAATCGGGGCGCCGAAGCCATCGCCGACGAGATCGTCGCGACCTACCCGTTCCATCCGCGCCTGAAGAACGTCGTGGCGCTGTTCAAGGAAAACGAGCAGTTCAAGCAGACCCGTGGTCTCATCGAGCTGGTGTCGCGGCTGCTCAAGTCCGTGTGGGGCCGCAACGCGAACGACGTGTTCCTGATCGGCCCGCAGCACTTCGACCTGTCCGTGCCGGACGTGCGCGACAAGCTGACCGAGATTTCGGGCATGCGCGACGTGATCGCCAAGGACCTCTGGGATGCCCAGCAGTCGGCCCACGCCCAGGTGATCGACCTGCAAACTGGCAAGGAAGCCGCCACCCAGGTGGGCGCACTGCTGATGACCGCCAGCCTGTCAACGGCCGTGAATGCCGTGAAGGGCCTGACGCGCGAAGAGATGGTCGAGTGCCTGGTGTCGCCGCTTCGCGAGCCGTCTGACTTTCTGGCTGCGTTCGAAGAGCTGGAGAAAGCCGCCTGGTACTTGCACCACACACCCGAGGGCCGCTACTACTTCGACCGCCAGGAGAACCTGACCAAGCTGCTGCAAAGCCTGGCCCATGACGCGCCGGACAACCAGGTCGATGACCTGATCCGCCACCGCTTGCGGGACATGTTCAAGGCCTCGCGCAAGACGGTCTATGACGACGTGCTGCCGCTGCCACGCCTGGAAGATGTGGCCGACCGCGTGCGCCGGGGGCGCGTGCTGCTGGTCGTCAGCCCCGACTCCAAGATTCCGCCCGACGAGGTGCAGAAGTTCTTCGACGGCCTGAGCCAAAAGAACAACCTGTGTGTGCTGACCGGCGACAAGACTGCGATGGGCAGTGTCGAGAAAGCCGCGCGCCAACTCTACGCCGCACAGAAGGCCGACGGGCGCATCCCCAAGGGCCACCCACAGCGCGACGACCTGGAACGTAAACAGCAGGCCTACGAGCAAGACTTCAACGCCACGGTGCTGAGCCTGTTCGACAAGGTGTTGTTCCCTATCCAGCGCGCCGGCAAGACAGCGCAGTTGGCGCCCAAGCCGCTGGACATGACGCGCGACGCCAACAAGCCTTTCAACGGCGAGGAGCAGATCGAGAAGACGCTCACGTCCAACCCGCTCAAGCTCTTCCTGGATGTCGAGAAGGAATTCGACGCCATCCGCGACAAGTCGCAAGACCTGCTTTGGCCCGAGAACCAGGACGAAACCCGCTGGTCCGACGCTGCCGACCGCTACACCGAGCAAGCTGGCATGCCCTGGCTGCCGCCGCGTGGCCTGGACACGCTCAAGACCATCGCCTGCAACCGCGGCCTGTGGGAAGACCTGGGCAACGGCTACGTCACCAAGAAGCCCAAGAAGAAGCGCACGACCGCGCAGATCGTTGCCGAGCCCGAACTGGGTGACGAGGGCCGCGTACGCCTGCGCGTGAACCCGGTGAACGCCGGGCCGGCCCCGCGCATCCACTACGCCGAAGATTCCGTGGTGTCCGAAGCCAGCCCCGTGCTCAAGGACAACCCATACGCCACCACGGCGCTGCGCGTCAGCTTCATGGTGTGCGATGTCTCGGGGCAATACGAGGTGGGCGACCCAGTGACCTGGACCAACCAGCTCGTGCTGCGCAATCGCCTGGCCGAGATGGGTGGCAAGCGCAGGGTGGAGCTATTGGTCGCGCCGCGCGGCGACATCCGCTACACGCTCGACGGCAGTGAGCCGCGCGACGGTGTGCCCTACGTGGCCCCGGTCGAGATTGGCGATGACGACGTGCTGCTGCGTGCCTTCGCCACCACCGACGGGCTGGAGGCCAAAGCCGACTTCCGCTTCCCGGCGCGCGGCAAGAAGGGCATACAGATCGATGAAGTCAAGCCTGCACGCCTCGTGTCGCGAACGGGCCGAAAGCTCGATTCCCGAGCCACCACCTTCGAAGGCCTCAAGCAAGCCGCCGACAAGTCTGCCGAATTCGAGAACGTGTCGTTGATGGTCGGGCAGGGCAACAAGGTGGCCAGCGTCATGGTGGGCGAGGTGCGTGTCGATGCCGCATTCATTACCGCACTGCTGACCAAGGTGCTGGAGAAGTTCGCGCCCGACACACCCGTCACCATGTCGTTCCGAAAGGCGCACTTCGCATCGGGGCATGACTTGAAGGACTTCGCTGGCAAGCTGGGCATTGAGCTCGAGCAGACGGACGTGGAACAATGATCGAGGCCCTGGCTACCGTCGATTTCGGCGCGCCGGAAAAATTCGGCTCGCATGTTTTTCGTGTCGAAATTCCCGCGGCGCGGACTGAGCCCGTCGTGATCGTCGAGGACTATGGCTACCGCGGCCATGAGGCTGGCATTCCGCGTGACGAAGAGCGTGTGGTCTTGTTGCGTCGCTCGTGGTCGGGCATTTCGGACGTGGCGCGCCGGGAGTTCAACGACAGACTCAAGTCGGCCAAGACCGCGACGGGCCGCTGGCGTACCGGCACCAACCTCGTCGATCGCCTGCTCGGCAAAGAGTTGTGCGTGCTGGCTTGGGCTGTGGAGACGGCCACCGACGAACAACTTCCAGTGACTTGCAGCCGATGGGCGGCACTGCGGCCCGAGGAACGCTGGTGGCTGTTCTCGATGACCGTGGCCGAAGCGGGCCTGCCGGAAGACACGCAGCGCGGCTGGCGCCGGGCGTTGTTTCATGCGCTATCTGACGGGGAGAAACCTGCACCGGGCAGGCGACGTCGTCGGCCAGTTGAAGACGACCTTTTCCGCTTGCCGCTGTTCAAGGATGCGGAATGAGCACGGCGATTGTTCCGTTTTCACTTAAGGACGCGCCGGCGCTAATTGAGCGCCTGTTGCCAGTTCAGAAGCTTTCGGCGGAGGCGTACAAAGAGCAGATGGCAGGTAGTGGCAAGACCCTCACCGCCCTGGGAAGTTACTGGAAGGGGCGCAAGCCTCTGATCTTGAACAAGGCCGCCGTCCTAGGCTGCCTGTTGCCAGCTACAAGCGATCCAGCTCGCGACCTTGAGGTCTTCGAGCTATTGATGGCAATGGATGACGAGTCGTTCGTAGCCAGGTGGAAGCGTCGACCGAAGCCTAGAGAACTGCTCGCGCAATTGGAAATTGGCTGCATTGCTGACTTTTTCGATGTCGAGCCACCCGGTGTGCTGCCGCCATCGGCGCCAATCGACTGGACTAACGCCGAGTACGCGGAAGTGAAGGTCGTGTGGCGATTGGCCATCGCTGAACTTGATCGGCGGCGGCTCGAGGCCAGGTTGCTGCCACGCGTTGCTTACCGGGATCGAGTCGGTTTGGCGCGGCGCCCAGAAGAAGTTGCAGACACTGTCCATAGCCATATCTGGGATGAAGTCAACGCACACCTTGGTACGACTGCTCAACGATTTCCTGAACTCGTCGAACAACTGGGTGTGATGCGCTTTGGTCACCGCCCACGGGTAGGTGATACGTTCTGTGGATCGGGGCAGATTCCATTCGAAGCGGCGCGATTGGGTTGCGACGTATTCGCTTCAGACCTGAATCCTGTGGCATGTACCCTGACTTGGGGTGCGTTCAACCTAGTCGGTGCCACCACAGCGCGTCGTTCTCAACTCGCGGATCAGCAGCAAGAGCTCCTGAACGCAGTTCGATCGGAGACCGAGAGGCTCGGAATCGAAAGTGATGGATGCGGATGGCGCGCGAAGGTCTTTCTCTACTGTCTTGAAGCGCGTTGTCCGCAAACAGGATGGTTGGTTCCGATGCTTCCAACCATGGTCGTAAGTCAGGGCTATCGCGTAGTCGCAGACTTGATTCCGGACGCTGTACGTAAGCGATACGAAATCGAAATTCGCTCCGGCGTCAGCGCGGCAGAGCTGGAGGCCGCCGAGTTGGGCACTATTCGACGTGATGGAAGATTTGACGAAGCCTACCTGTTTCATGAAGTGGCTGGAGTTCCACACAAGACCAAGATCTCGACACTTCGTGGCGATGTTCAGAGGCCAGACGGGTCTGTGACAAACCGACTCCGCACGTGGGAGAAGACGGACTTCGCGCCAAGGCCTGATGACCTACTTCAGGAGCGCCTCTACTGCGTGCAGTGGATGCGGAAGAAGAGGCATGGCAGTGGTGACGACTACCAGTTCAGGAGCGTTACGACGGAGGACCTGAATCGCGAACGTGTCGTCGCGGAGTATGTGGGAGACAACCTCGCGGCTTGGCAAGCGGCGGGCTTGGTGCCGGAAATGCGAATTGAGGTCGGCGGTCCCCCTCGCTATCAAGGACTTGATCTGGTGCGATCAAGAGGATGGACTCATTGGCACCACGTCTTCAATCCACGGCAACTGTTCATAGCCGCCCTGGTGAATCGACACAGTGAGGAGTTCTCAAAGTTCCTTGCTATGGCGTTGGTTGATCAATGCAGCAAGCTCTCGCGATGGAATGGAAGCGGGAGCAAAGGTGCGGGTGGGAACACATCAAACACATTCGACAATCAAGCGTTGAACACTCAGTTCGCCTATGCCCATCGTGGGTTGGAGAATTGCTTGTCGTTCTTGATGCCGAACTGGAAGAGCTTCCCGCTGGATGAAGGCATTTGCGCTGAGGTTACCTCCCGTGCAGCGGATCGCCTAGAAGGTGAGATTGACATCTTCATAACCGACCCGCCGTATGGCGACGCTGTCAAATACGAAGAGATCCTGGACTTCTTCATTGCTTGGATTCGAAAGAATCCACCTGCGGCATTCGCCAACTGGGTTTGGGACAGTCGACGCACGCTAGCAATCAAGGGCGAGGACGAAGACTTTCGTCGTGGCATGGTCTCCGCCTATAAGCGAATGACCGAGTGCATGCCCGACAACGGTATTCAGGTCATCATGTTCACGCATCAGTCCGGCACGATTTGGGCGGACATGGCAAACATTGTGTGGGCGTCGGGCCTGCAAGTTACTGCAGCGTGGTACGTCGTCACGGAAACCGAGAGCGCGCTACGAGATGGCGGCCATGTGAAGGGAACAGTACTTCTCGTACTGCGCAAGCGGCGAGGCATCCACAAGACCACCCGAGACGACCTGGCCTGGGAGATCCAGGAAGAAGTCGAGAAGCAGGTCGCCGACCTCACTGGCCTGAACCAACAAGCCAAGGGGCTGTACCGCGACGAAAACGTGTTCGAGGACGCGGACATCCAGATGGCAGGATACGCGGCCGCACTGCGCGTGCTCACCCGTTACGCGGTGATCGACGGTCGCGACATGACGGTCGAGGCCATTCGCCCCCGGGTGAAGAACGAGACGACCTTTGTCGATGGCTTGATCGCTTTCGCGGTGGACACCGCCAACCAATGCCTGGTGCCGCAAGGCATCGTCAAGGCGCAATGGGACCGGCTCTCCGGGGCCGAGCGCTTCTACCTGAAGATGATCGACATGGAGGCGCGTGGGGCCAAGACGCTGGACAACTACCAGAACTTCGCCAAGGCTTTCAAGGTGCGCGATTTCAAGCCGCTGCTGGCCAGCCACAAGGCCAACGAGGCACGGCTGAAGAGCGCGGTTGAGTTCGCTCGCGCCGAGATGGGCGAAGGCTCCGAGCTGCACCAATCCACCCTGCGAGCGGCTCTGTACGCACTGATGGAGCTGCAGAAGAACGTAGACGGCGCCGAGGTCTTGGCCCATCTCACGCTTAACGTGCCCAACTACTACGGCGACATGACGCAGCGTGAGTGGGTGGCCGAACTGGCCGAGTACCTGGCCAAGCGCCTGGATGCTTTGCGCCCCATTGAGGCCAGCGCAGCCCGCGTGCTGCGCGAACTGGTGAAGAACCAGCGGCTGGGTTGAGCGCCGGCAACCGGATAGCCCATGCAACCCGCCCGCATCTTCGTCAGCAGCGTGCAGAAGGAGTTTGCCGACGAGCGGCGGGCGGTACGGGACTTCGTGCAGGCCGACCCGCTGCTTCGCCGGTTCTTTAGCGTGTTCCTGTTCGAGGACCTGCCTGCCGGCGACCAGCGTGCCGACGAGGTGTACCTGAATGAAGTGGACCGCTGCGATGTGTACGTCGGTTTGTTCGGCAACGACTACGGCTTCGAGGACGCTGCCGGCGTATCGCCCACAGAGCACGAGTTCGACCGCGCCACGGCGCAGGGCAAACCGCGCCTGGTGTACTTGAAAGGCGCAGACGACAAGGCCCGCCATGCCAAGATGGCCGCGCTGGTGCGCAAGGCTGGTGACCAGCTGACCCGGCGGCGCTTTGGCACGACACAGGAGTTGACGGCCGGCTTGTACGCCAGCCTGGTGGACCACCTGGAGCGAACCGGTCGCCTGCAGGTCAAACCCTTCGATGCGGCTGCGTGCGCCGAGGCGGTGCAGGATGACCTGTCACCCGACAAGCTCGATCTCTTCCTCGCGCGGGCACAGAGGCAGCGCGGGTATGTGTATGGGCCGGGCACGCCCATGGCTACGGCGCTGGCCCACCTGAATCTGCTGGACCGTGGCGCCCCAACGCATGCCGCAGTGCTGCTGTTCGGGCGCCAGCCGCAGCGCTTCATGCCGACGTCCGAAGTGAAGTGCATGCACTTTCACGGCACCCAGGTGCGCAAGCCGATCGACTCGTACCAGATCTTCAAGGGCTCGGTGTTCGAGCTGGTGGACGATGCGGTGGACTTCGTGATGTCCAAGATCGCGCGCCGGGTGGGCACGCGGGCCGAGACCACGCAGGTGCCGGTGGACTACGAGCTGCCGCGCGAGGCGGTGGTGGAGGCCATTGTCAATGCCGTGGCGCACCGCGACTACACCAGCAACGCCAGCGCGCAGGTGATGCTGTTTGCCGACCGGCTGGAGGTGTGGAACCCGGGCGAGTTGCCCGCGCCGCTGACGGTGGCCGCGCTGTGGCGCCCGCATGCGTCCATCCCACGCAACCCGCTGATCGCGGAGCCGATGTTCCTGTCCGGCTATGCGGAGAAGGCCGGCAGCGGCACGCTGGACATGATTGCGCGCTGCCGCGACGCTGGGTTGGCGGCGCCCTTGTTCCGGCAGGACGGTGGCCAGTTTGTGCAGGTGTTGCAGAGGCCGTCGGCCCCAACCCCGGAAGTCACCCCGGAAGTCACCCCGGAAGTCACCCCGGAAGTCGAGCCTGAACTTCGCCTGTTGCAAGCGCTGTCTGGCGAGATGACCCGGCAACAACTGCAGCAGGCTCTGGGTTTGAAGGACGATGACCACTTTCGCACGGCCTACCTTCAGCCAGCACTCGACGCCGGGTTGATCGTGATGACGGTACCCGACAAGCCGCGCAGCCGACTGCAGAAGTACAAGAAGGTGACGCGGCCATGACCGACATCCGCCGCTTCTCGTCGCGCCGGAAGCGGCTGGACCATGCGTTTCTGGCGCAGAAGCTAGCAGGTGCCAAGTCCTATCGCCGCATCGCGGGCTACTTTCGCAGTTCTATCTTCGAACTCGTTGGCGAGGCGATCGCGTCGATTCCGAAGGTGCAGGTGGTCTGCAACAGCGAGCTCGATGCTGCTGACGTGCTGATCTCGAAGCATGCGCGCGAGACGGCACTGAAGGAGCGCTGGAATGAGGCACCGGCCGAGGTGGAAGCGCTGTTGCACCGCGATCGCTATCGCAAGCTGCATGAGTTGCTGACGAGCGGGCGGGTCGAGATCCGCGTTGTGCCGAAAGACCGGGTGTTCGTGCACGGCAAGGCTGGTGTGATCGAGGGCGCGGATGGCGCGAAGACCTGCTTCCTTGGCTCGATCAATGAGACGCGCAGCGCATTCGCAAAGAACTATGAAATCCTCTGGGAAGACCAGTCGCCCGAAGGCGTGGCGTGGGTCGAAGAGGAATTCGCGGCGCTGTGGGCAGACGCCTACCCGTTGCCCGACGCGATCATCGAGGAAGTCAAACGCATCGCGGATCGGGTCGAAATCCGCTTTGCCGATGCCAAGCCTGAGGATGTGCCGGCTGCGGCGCTGGCCGAAAGCCCCATCTACCGTGGCGGCGAGCAACTGCAGCCGTGGCAGCGATCGTTCGTCACGATGTTTCTGCAGCATCGCGAGACCTATGGTCGCGCGCGCTTGCTGCTTGCCGATGAGGTGGGCGTGGGAAAGACGCTGTCGCTCGCGGCCAGCGCGATGGTGTCGGCCTTGCTGGGCGACGGCCCTGTGTTGATCCTGTGCCCGTCCACACTCACATTGCAGTGGCAGGTAGAGCTGGCAGACAAGCTCGGCATTCCGAGCGTGGTGTGGTCGTCCACCAAGAAGGTGTGGCTGGACCCGCACGGACACGAGATTCGCACGCGTGGGCCGGAGGACGTGGTCAGGTGCCCGGCGCAGATCGCCATCGTGTCCACCGGGCTGATCGTCCATGACTCTGAAGAGCGCCAGCACCTGCTGACGCGCAAGTTCGGCACCGTGGTGCTCGACGAGGCGCACAAGGCGCGCCGGCGCGGCGGGCTTGGCAAGCAGAAGGACGAGCCCAACAATCTGCTCGACTTCATGCTGCGCATCAGCGCGCGCGCGAAGAATGTGCTGCTCGGCACCGCAACGCCGATCCAGACGGAAGTCCATGAGCTCTGGGACTTGCTGCGCATCCTGGCTTCGGGCGCCGACTTCGTGCTGGGGCGCGGGCCCACGGCGCGCTGGGCCGAGTTTGAGCGGTCGCTGCCCGTCGTCAAGGGCACCGAGATCCCGGTGGAAGACCGCGATGCATGGGAATGGCTGCGCAACCCTTTGCCACCGGCCAGCGAAGACGCGCTGTTTGCAACGCTGCGCTTGCAGCTTGGTTTGCCCGACCAGTCGTTCTTTACTGACCGTGGATTTGGCTCGCTCGGGTTCCTGGAGCAGCAGGCCATCTCGCAGGCGCTGGCGCCCGGCTACCTGCGTGAACACAACCCCATCGTGCGCCACACGGTGCTGCGGCGCCGCGTGACCCTGGAGGATGCTGGCCTGCTGCAACGCGTGGGCGTGTCCATCCATCCAGACCCCGAGGCGCAGCAGGGCGCGTATGCCGGCGTCGGCTTTGAAGGCGCAGGGCTGCTGACGAACTTGCCTTTCGATCTGGCCTACCGTGCGGCGGAAGATTTCACCGCGGCGTTGAAGCAGCGCACGAAGGCGGCGGGCTTCATGAAGACGCTGCTGCTGCAACGCATTTGCTCCAGCTTCGCATCTGGCCGATCCACCGCCGAGAAGATGCTGCGGCGTGAGCTGCTGGAAGAGGAAGAGCAAGCCAGCCTGGTTGCCGACGTGCTCAGTGCACTGACGGTGCAGGAGGCAGACTACCTGCGCACGATCGTCCAGGAGTTGTCGCGCCCTGAGGCGCGCGACCCCAAGACGGCGGCGGTCAATTACTTCCTGACCGAACACCGCACCGACGGGCGGACGTGGCTCGAGCACGGCTGCATTGTTTTCAGCCAGTACTACGACACCGTACGCTCGCTCGCTGGCGAACTGGCTGTTGCGCTGCCTGGGGAACCGGTCGCGATCTACGCCGGTGCCGGCAAGAGCGGCATCTACCGAGGCGCCGACTTTGCTTCCGTGGAGCGCGAAGACATCAAGGCGGCGGTGAAGCGGCGCGAGATTCGCTTGCTGATTGCCACCGACGCGGCCTGCGAAGGCCTGAACCTTCAGACGCTCGGCACGCTCATCAATGTCGATCTGCCGTGGAACCCTTCGAGGCTGGAACAGCGGCTCGGGCGGATCAAGCGTTTCGGCCAGGTCCGGGACGCGGTGGACATGCTCAACCTCGTGTACCACCACACCCAGGACGAACAGGTCTATGCCGTGATCTCCCGGCGAATGAAGGACCGCTACGACATCTTCGGCAGCTTGCCCGACACGATCGAGGACGACTGGATCGAGAGCGTGGAAGAGCTGGAAGAGCGGATGGACGAGTACATCCACCTCCGCGACCAGGCGCACAACGCCTTCGAGCTGCGGTACCACGAGACGATCGACCCCGACAAGGATCGATGGGAACTGTGCTCGCGCGTGCTGTCTCGGCGCGACATCGTGGACAGGTTGTCGGCGCCATGGTGAATCCAAAAACGAGGCGCGACCTTCGGCGCCACCAAATTGAGGACAAGAGATGGCTCTGATCGAAGGCTTTCGTGTTCAAAACTACCGCGCGTTGCGCGACGTGACGCTCGGAAAACTGTCGAACCAACAAGACGGTGAGCCGCTAACGCCCTTCACCGTAGTGATAGGCAAGAACGGCGTAGGCAAGAGCACGCTATTCGACGCGTTCGGCTTCGTTGCAGACTGCCTATCGCACGATGTGGAGTCGGCCTGCGACATGAAGCAGCGCGGGGGGTTCGAACGCCTGCGCTCGATGGGCTCAAACGACGCCATTCGCTTCGAGATTTACTACCGCGAGGCCACGGGCGAACGGCCCATGACCTATGAGTTGGCAATTGCCCTGGATGAGACGGGCCGACCGTTCGTGGAATCAGAAGTGCTCAAGCAGCGGCGCAAGGGCCAAAAGCATGGGCGCCCGTATCCGTTCCTTCGTCTCCACCATGGCAAGGGCATGGTTTGGGCCGGAGAGGAGGCGGTGGAGACAGCGGGCGGCGGCGAAGATCGCGCCCAAGAGCCGGTTGAGCTAACGGATCTGAGGCAGCTCGGCATCGCGACCTTGGGCACGCTCAAGGAGCATCCGCGCATCAAGCGGTTCAGGGACTTCCTGAAAGGCTGGTACCTCTCGTACTTCTACCCTGACGCTGCCAGGAGCTTGCCATCCGCTGGGCCGCAGAAGCACTTGAACAGCCATGGCGACAACATCGGCAACGTCGTTCAGTTCATGGAGCGCGAGCACAAGGATCGCTTCAAACTGATCCTGGAGCGAATCGCAGCGAAGATTCCCGGCGTCAAGTCCATCGATACAGAGGTGACCATCGACAAGCGCGTGGTCTTGCGGTTCAACGACGGTGCGTTCGATGACCCGTTCTATGCGCAGCAAATGTCGGACGGAACATTGAAGGTTTTCGCATATCTGCTGCTCATGGAAGACCCGGACCCTCCACCGTTCATCTGTATCGAGGAGCCGGAAAACGGCCTGTATCACAAGCTGTTGGAGGCCTTGGCGCAGGAGTTCAGGGCGCACGCGACGGGAAAGAAGAACGCACCTCAGATCTTCGTGACCACACACCAGCCGTACTTCGTCGATGCGTTGTCCGCTGCCGAGGTTTGGATCCTCGAGAAGGGGGCGGACGGCTACTCATCAGTACGCCGAGTTTCTGACCTGGTCGTCGTCAGGAACCTGGTCGACGAAGGCCTGCCCCTTGGCGGCCTTTGGTACAGCGACTACCTCGATGCGAGGTGATGATGCACATCGAGGTCTTGGTCGAGGACAGCTCGGGCGAGAAGCTGCTGAAATGCCTTCTGCCGCAATTGTTAGGTCCGTTTGGCGAGCCGCACACGTGGCGGCTGCATTCGTACAAGGGAATTGGCCGGATTCCCAAGAACCTTGGGACCACGGCTGATCCGACAAAACGCATCCTGTTGGATCAACTCCCAAAATTGCTGCGCGGCTACGGGAAAACGCCCGGCATCGACGCAGTCGTTGTTGTGTTGGATACGGACAGGCGCGACTGCAAGGCGTTCCTAAAAGAGCTGAAAGGGCTCGCAAGGGCCTGCATACCCGTGCCGACCACGTTGTTTCGGCTGGCGATCGAAGAGATGGAGGCCTGGTACCTTGGCGACCGACCCGCGTTGCTCGAAGCGTACCCACGGGCAAAGGCGGTCGTGCTCAATGGCTATGTTCAGGACAGCACGTGCGACACCTGGGAAACGCTTGCCGATGCCGTGTACGCCGGCGGATCAGCGGCCATCAAGAAGAAGGGATGGCCCTTGCCTGGGCAAGTCAAGCATGAGTGGGCAGAGAGGATCGGGCCTCGTATGGTCTTGGATCGAAACGTGTCGCCGAGCTTCTGCAAGTTCCGCGACGGACTGCGTTCGTTGGCAGCGTAGGCGCGGCGTGCGCAACGCTGCTGGAGGTGAGCGTGTCGCGCGTGCAGATGGCCGAGCTGTCGGAGCGCACCATCCGGCGCTACATCGACAGCGGCGAACCCTACGGCAAGGCCGGTGCCTACGCCGTGCAGGGCCGCATCGCGGCCTGGATCGAGCGCATCGAAGGCAGCTACAGCCCAATCGGGGCGCCGAAGCCGTCGCCGACGAGATCGTCGCGACTTACCCGTTCCATCCGCGCCTGAAGAACGTCGTGGCGCTGTTCAAGGAAAACGAGCAGTTCAAGCAGACCCGTGGGCTCATCGAGCTGGTGTCGCGGCTGCTCAAGTCCGTCTGGCTTAAGCCAAAAGAACAACCTGTGTGTGCTGACCGGCGACAAGACTGCGATGGGCAGGCAGTGTCGAGAAGGCCGCGCCAGAAAACAGCGTTTCCTGCCAGCCGTTCACACCCCCAAAATGCTCAGATTGGATACTACACCGCCCACAAATCGAAAAAATGGATAGACTGATAACCATGGCAACCCGAACGACCGTCCTTCCCGATCGCGAGAGCGCTCTCCTGGCAGCCCTTGGCGAAAGGCTTCGCCTGGCGCGTCGCCGGCGCCGCAGGACGGCTCACGAGGTCGCGGTCCAGGCGGGGATCACCCGGGTGACGCTGCGCCGTGTCGAGGCTGGAGAGCCCGCGGTTACGATGGCCACGTACTTGAAGGTCCTGGCCACGCTCGGCCTGGCTCAAGATCTCGTTCTTGTTGCGCGCGACGACACCTTTGGGCATCGCCTGCAGGATGAGCAGCTGCAGCGCCCTGCGGGCGTAAAGCCACCAGCTGCGATTCGTCTTGCGGACTACCCGCTGCTGCGTGAAATCGCTTGGAGCACGGATCCGAAGGCAGAGCTCAGCCCGACTGAGGCGTTCGCGATCTACGAGCGCAACTGGCGGCACCTCGATCGCGCTGCCATGGGCGCCAAGGAGCGCAAGCTCCTCGAGCGCTTGACCGCCACCGTCGGCAATGGGGTGCTCCTTGTATAACCGCCTGCATCACCAACGCATCCAGAAGGTTCTGGAGTCGCTGGACGCGCAACTCCTGCTGAAGCACCAGTGTCTCTTCGGTGGCGGCACTGCGCTTACGCTGTCGCTGGGCGAGTACCGTGAGTCGGTGGATATTGACTTCATGGTGTCATCCGTCGACGGCTATCGCGAGCTGCGCAGCATCGTGAGCTCCGAAGGCGTCGCGGCGTTGATGACGCGGGCGTTGCCACTGAAGCGCGAGGTGAAGATCGACCAGTACGGGATTCGCTGCGCGCTGGACGTCGACGGCAGTCGGCCGATCAAGTTCGAAATTGTGTTCGAAGGCCGCGTGCAGCTTGCTGATCCGCTGCCAGAGGATCGGGTCGATGGCGTGTGGACTCTTGCGATGGAGGACAAAGTAGCCACCAAGCTGATGGCCAACTCCGACCGTTGGGCTGACGATGCCGTCTGGAGCCGTGACCTCGTCGACTTGGCCATGCTGACCAACGGCGGCACGGCAGATCCTGCCGGGGTCGAGAAGGCTATGCGCGCGTACGGCGAAGGCGTGCTCAGAGACTTCGAGAAGGCCCGCGCTCGCCTTCTGGAGCGTGACAAGTGGCTGGCCGCGTGCATGAAGCGCATGGGCATGACCGTGGCCGAGGCCGATCTCCGCGCGAAGATCTCCGGCATGGTGGTCGCACCTCCTGCGGCGCCAGCGAATCCCCCTCGCCCTCGGTGACCCTGAAGCATGTTCCGATCCTCGGGTGAGGACCGGGCAACCGTCCAATGCGTCAGCTAGATAATGCCGGTAGGCGCCAGCAAGGGCAGTGCCCCGGGCCGTTCGCTCTGCGGTGCTCTACGGCCCCAACGCCAGCGGCAAGAGCACGCTGCTGTTCGCGCTGAACTACCTCCGGGCCATGGTGGCCGAGTCGGCCACGGTGGTGCAGCCGGGGCAGACCTACAACGTCCAGCCCTTCCGGCCGGACCCGGGCACTGCCAGCCAACCGACGGAATTCGAGGCCAGCTTCCTGGTCGACGGCATCCGCCACCAGTACAGCTTTGCGATGACGGCCGAGCGCATCGTCAGCGAACAGCTGATGGTCTGGCGCACGGCGAAGCCGACGCAGTGGTTCAGCCGGCGTCTCGACGACAGTGGTGAACGCTACGAGTACGAGTTCAGCGCCTACCTGACTGGCCCACGCAAGCTGTGGCAGGAGAGCACTCGGCCCAACGCCCTGTTCCTCTCCACTGCGGCGCAACTCAACAGCGAACTGCTCGGGCCGGTGGCGCGCTGGCTGGTGCAGAGCCTGGTCTATCTGCCGGCGGGAGCTTTGATCGACCACGCGTATACGACCGCGCTGCTGGAATCGACCGAGGGGCGTGCCGCCGTTCGCGACTTCCTGGCGACGGCGGACATCTCCATCGCCGAGGTCTCGGCCGTGCCGCGCAAGGGCCTTCGCGGCCAGGTGATGTTCCAGCCCGGCGGGGTGGCCCAGGCGCGGCAGGAGGAGGGAGAGTTCCTCTTCCCGATCTTCGAGCACCGCACCGAGCAGGGGATCGCGAAGTTCGAGTTGCACGAGGAGTCCGAAGGCACACAGCGTCTGTTCAGCCTGGCCGCGCCGGTGCTCGACGTGCTCAAGCACGGGCGCGTGCTGGTGGTGGACGAGCTCGACCGCAGCCTGCACACCTTGCTGGTCCGGCGCCTGGTCGGCATGTTCCACGATCCGGCGCTCAACGCGCGTGGCGCGCAGCTGGTCTTCAGCACGCACGACACTTCGCTGCTCGACCACACGCTGTTCCGCCGCGACCAGGTGTGGTTTGCCGAGAAGGACGAGGCGCAGGCTACCCGGATCTTCCCGCTGTCCGACTTCAGTCCGCGCAAGCACGAAGCCTGGGAGCGCGGATACCTGATGGGCCGCTATGGCGCGGTGCCGATGTTCCGCGACCTGCCGGAGTTGGCGTCCTCGGTCGCGGCCCCCTCGGTACCCACGGCTCCTGCGTCGACGGTGACGGTCTGAGCGGCGGGGATTACGCGTGGGGAAAGACGGACAACCCAAGCACCGGCTGCAACTGCGCCTGCCGTCGGCCAACGTGCAGGTGCAGCCCGCGGCTTTCGGCACGGAGCCGCTGAGGATCGTCGAGTACGCCGAGAGGCTGTTTATCCAGGGCAGCCGCGAGCTCGGAATCCATGCCCGGAGCTTCGACCGCGTGGCCGTGGTCTTCGACCGGGACGAGCACCTCACCTGCCACGCGGCGCTGGAGCGAGCGGCCGCACTGAATGGGCGCCTGGAGAACGATGAGAACGTGAAGGTGCCGTTCGAAGCCGTGGTGTCCGTGCCCTGCTCCGAGCTGTGGCTGCTGCTGCACTTCGAGGACGTTTTCGCGCCCCTGCACCGTGACGAAGCTGCGGCGCGCCTTCGCGCGCATCTTCCTGGGTACGCCAAGGGCCAGGGCTCGCACTGGGCCGCCACGCGCGATCGGGTTGAAGAGGCCAAGCGGCGCGCCGTGGAGCTGACCGGCGCGGAACACACGGCCTGGGACGGGACGCAGCCCTATACCGACATGCACGGGTTGGTGCACGGGCTTCTCAATCTGAAGGACCAGGCGGCGTGAGCCGAGCGCGTCGGTCCAGGAAGAGTCTGGTGCCGGCGAGCCTGTACGCGTACGAGCGCCTCGTTCCGCACGCGATGACGGGAAAGTCCTCCGTGGAGGAAGGCGGTGGCCAGCTGGACGGGCAGTGGGATGCGATCAACGACCTGTTCTTCATGCCTTTGCGGGTCTGGTCGCGGCGCAGATCGAGCTGACCGAATTCCTGTCCCGCAGCGTCGCAGCTTGCCGGCGACACGGTGCGGTCGGCGGCCGACGGCGGCGTCCCGATGGTCGCCGTGAGCCTGGTGCACCGGCAGGGCTATTTCCGCCAGCGGCTCGATGCGGCCGGCCAGCAGACCGAGGAGCCGGCGGCATGGTCGCCCGAGGACTGTCTGACCGAACTGCCGGCGCGCGTGCATGTGAGCCTGTCCGGCCGCGACGTGACGGTACGCGCCTGGCGCCACGACGTGAAGGGCGTCGGCGGCCACGCCGTGCCGGTGCTGCTGCTCGACACCGACGTGCCGGAAAACGCCGCGCCAGACCGCGACATCACCGACCACCTGTACGGCGGTGACGCGCGCTACCGGCTGACGCAGGAGGCGGTGCTCGGCATCGCCGGCGTGCGCATGCTGCGGGCGTTGGGCTACACCGAGCTGCGGCGCTTCCACATGAACGAGGGGCATGCAGCGCTGCTGGTGATCGAACTCGGCTGGGAGGAGATGCTGCGCCGCGGCCAGACCGTCGTCACGCGCGACATCGCGGCGGTGGTGCGCCCGCTGTGCGTGTTCACCACGCACACGCCGGTGCGCGCGGGCCACGACCAGTTCCCGCGCAAGCTGGTGCGCGACGTGATCACCGAGTACGGCAGCGCTTTCCACGAACGTGTGGCCGAGTTCTGCCTCGAGCACACGCTGAACATGACGTATCTGGCGCTGGACAACAGCCACTTGGCACCGCGCGGCGGCGCCGATCCAGGTCGTCTACGGTGGCAAGGCCCACCCGCAAGACGAGGGCGGCAAGGCGTTGATCCGGCGCCTGTTCGAGTTCATCGGCGCGCTGCGCGGGCAGCTCTCGGTGCTGGACGGCTGGTGGGTCGAGGGCTGCATCGAAGGGGTCACCGGCTGGTCGATCGGCGGCACGAACGACGGCACGAACATCGGCAACAGCGACGGCAACAGCGACGGCAACAGCGGCGCCGCGCCCGACGCGGCGGTCGACGACCGCACGGCGGACGCGCAGGCGCTCTACAACGAGCTCGAGATGGTCATCCTGCCGGCGTACTACCGCGACACCGACCGCTGCATGGACGTGATGGGCCACGCCATCGCACTCAACGGCTCCTTCTTCAACACCGAGCGCATGGTCGACCAGTACGTGCGCAAGGCGTACTTCCGCTGATCGACGGGCGGCCGCACGCCTGCACTGCCGCCCAGGGGGCCCATGGCGCGGCGATTCGTGGAGTGCACTCCCTAGGGAAAGAGGGTCGTTTTGGGTATCTGCCTCTAGGGATACTGGGTGAGACTGGCCTCATTCGATGACTCGTCATCAACACCCCCGGAGAACCACACCATGAGCACCCACAGCCTCAGCGGCGTCACGCTGCAAACCCTGAAGAACTACCGCACTGCCGCGACGCAGGTCGTCGTTGCTTATCGCCTCGGCAGCCGCCGCTTGGTGGACGGGGTGAATGGCGCCTTGCAGAACCGGGTCTACCCGCGCACGGCGAAGATGGCGCCACGTGCCACCGATCGCCTGGATGAAGTGCGCGGCAACGTGTCCGACGTCGTCGTCAAGGGCATCGACATCGTGGCCGAGCGCACCGAGCAGGTGATCGAATTCGGTTCGACCACCGCCGCCGAGCAGGTGAAGAGGGTCGCCGCATTCACCGCCGCCATCGAAAACGAGACCTTGGCCCAGGGCCTGCAGGCCGCTGCCCGGCTGACGCTGCCCGGCGCCCAGGTCGCGCTGGTGGTATCGGGCAAGATCGCCGAAGGTGCCCACGCGCTGGCCGACGCCGCTGGCGCCCGCACCGTGCGCAAGGCCGTCCGCAAGGCGCAAGCCGGCGTCAAGCGCCAGCTCGCTGCCGGCAAGCGCCGGGCCGCCCCGGCGGCGCGCAAGGCCCGCACAGCCGTCAAGACGGCGACCCGGCGCGTCACCAAGGCTGCCCAGGCCGTCGAAGCGGAAGTGGCCAAAACTCCGCGCCGCGCACGCGCCGCCAAGCAGGCGATCGCCAAGGCCGCGACCGCCTGAGGCAGCGGCCCGCGGGCAACCGCGGGCCGTGGTCGGAGCCGAGGCGGTGGCATCGGCCAGCGTTGAACGGCGCGCGCCGAGAGCCCAAACTCAGCGCACCCCATTGATCCTCAAGGGATTTCCCGCGATGCATCGTCGATACCACATCGTGCTGCTCTGACCTCGACCCAGTAGCCGACCGTACTTCCCACAGCTTGCCCCACCCCCTGGCCCCCGCCTAGACTGCGCGGCACCATGCAAGCCGCGCAGAACGAACTGCTTACGCGCATCGGCCCCGGCACAGCCTGCGGCGACCTGCTGCGCCGCTTCTGGAAGCCCGCGGCACTGCTCGACGAGTTCGACCCCGCGCTCGACCCCGCCATGCGTGAGCGGCCCTTGAAGGCGGTGCGTCTGCTGGGCCAGGACCTGGTGCTGTTCCGCGACGGCGCGGGCGCGGACGCCAAATGGGGCCTGCTCGACCGCGACTGCCCGCATCGCGGCGCCGACCTCAAGTTCGCGCGCCACGAACCCGAGGGCATCCGCTGCCCCTTCCACGGCTGGAAGTTCGCCACCGACGGCCGCTGCCTGGACACCCCGGCCGAACCGCCGGGCAGCACGCTGTGCCAGCGCGTGCGCCAGCGCAGCTACCCGGTGCGGCTGCAGTCGGGCGTGCTCTTCGCCTACCTCCCGTCATGCGCCGCGACGCAGCGGCCGGCGACGCGGGTAGCGCGCGCCACTGGCTCAGCGACACCGGCACGCACTGGCTGGCCGGGCTGCTGGCGCATGCGAGCGGCATGGCCGCGCTGTGTGCGCCCAGCATCGTTGCCTACAGCCGTTACCGCGGCAGCGTGATGGCGCCGCAGGCGGCGCTGTGGGGGCGCGACAACCGCGGCGCCATGCTGCGCGTCGTCGGCATGCCGGGCGGCCATGACATGCGCATCGAGAACCGCCTGCCCGAGGCCATGGCCAACCCCTACCTGGCCATCGCAGCGCAGGTCTGGGCCGGCCTCGACGGCCTGGCGCGCCGGCTCGAACCGGAGCCGGCCACCGCGTCGCCGTACGCCGGTGCGGCCGCCTCGGCGGCGCTGCTGCCGTCGTCTCTGGGCCAGGCTCTGGACGCCCTGGCCGCCGACGGCGTGCTGCAGCAGGGTCTGGGCGAACCGATGGCGCAGGTGTTCCACGCCATCAAGCGGCAGGAACTGGCACGCCAGGCCCAGGCCGAGGATCCTGCCGGCTGGCAGCGACGTGAATTCTTCAGCCGTTTCTGAGCCGCGCCAGCCGATGAACCTGTCCGTCGTCACGGTCCTGCTCGATGCCGCCGATGGCCATCGGCGGCCGGTGCCCGGCCCCACCGGTCTGAGCCTGACGCGCGCCGCGCTGGCGGCCGGCGTCGACAGCCGACGAGCTGGCCATGCTCGAGATGACGGCCGCGCCGCGCGAGCCGACCAGCCGGCTGTCGTGCCAGATCGTCCTGAGCCCCGAGCTGGAGGGCCTGGTGGCCCGCCTGCCGGCGACACAATATTGAGCTGGATCCCGCCGGAGGCACCGTCTTGAAAGTCCTGGAAACCCTGGCCAAGCTGTGCGCGGTGCTGGCCGGCGTGCTGCTGACCGTGATCACGCTGATGACCTGCGCCAGCGTCATCGGCCGCAACACCACGGGCTGGACCATCGTCGGTGACTTCGAGCTCTCGGGCTCGGCCGCCGGTGCGGCGATCGCGCTGTTCATGCCCTGGTGCCAGGTGCGGCGCGGCAACATCATCGTCGACTTCTTCACCAGCGGTGCCAGCGAGGTGGCGCGCGAGCGCCTGGACCGCTTCGGCGCCTTGATGGTCGCTGCGGTGATGGCGCTGATGGCCTGGCGCACCACGATCGGCGGCCTCAGCGCCTGGCGCTCGAACTCGGGCTCGATGATGCTCGGCTTTCCCGAGTGGGTGGTCTACGGCGCGATGGTGCCGCCGCTGGCGCTGGCGGCGCTGATCGGCCTCGTGCAGGCCGCGCGCGGCTTCCAACGCCCGGGAGTGGCATGACGCCGGTGCAGCTGACGGTGGCGATCTTCGCCATCATGATCGTGCTGATGGCGTTGCGCACGCCGATCGCGGTGGCCATGTTCGTGGCCGGCGCGGTGGGCTACGTGGCGCAGGCGGGCTGGTTGCCGCTGTCGAGCTTCCTCAACACGCAGGCCTTCGCGCGTTTTGCCAGCTACGACCTGAGCGTGATCCCGCTGTTCATCCTGATGGGCAACTTCGCCACCCAGGGCGGCATCAGCAAAGCGCTGTTCGAGGTGGCGGCGGCGGCGATGTCGCGTTTCAAGGGCGGGTTGGCAATGGGTGCGGTGATCGCCTGCGCCGCCTTCGGCGCCATCTGTGGCTCGTCGGTGGCCACCGCGGCCACCATCACCTCGGTGGCGCTGCCGGAGATGAAGCGCCACGGTTATTCGGGCCGCCTGGCCACCGGCACGCTGGCCGCCAGCGGCACGCTCGGCATCCTGATCCCGCCGTCGGTGCCGCTGGTGATCTACGCCATCCTCACCGAGCAGAACATCGCCAAGCTCTTTGCGGCGGCGATGATCCCCGGCGCCATCGCGATGCTCGGCTACATCATCGCCATTGCGATCTACGTGCGCCTGGTGCCCGGCCATGCGCCGGAACACGACGCCGATGCGCCCTCGCTCAGCGCCCGCGCGGTGTGGGGTGTCTTGCCCATCGTGGTCATCTTTCTCATCGTCTTCGGCGGCATCTACGGCGGCAAGTTCACGCCCACCGAAGGTGCGGCCGTGGGTGCGGCAGCGACCTTCTTCGCGGCGCTGGTCAAGCGCGAGATGACGTGGAAGAAGTTCAAGTTCTGCTTCTACGCCACCGCCGAGGCCTCGGCGATGATCTTCCTGATCTTCCTCGGCGCCGACCTCATGAATTCGGCGCTGACGCTGACGCAGGTGCCGGGGCAACTCGCCGCACTGGTGCAGAACTGGGGCCTGTCGCCGTTCATGGTGGTGGCCGCCATCGTGGGGCTCTACATCGTGCTCGGCTGCCTGATGGACGAGCTGTCGGTGCTGCTGCTGACGATTCCGATCTTCTTCCCCGTCATCATGGGCCTGGACTTCGGCATGCCCAAGGAGAGCGTGGCGCTGTGGTTCGGCATCGTCGTGCTGATGACGGTGAGCTTCGGCCTGCTGTCGCCGCCGGTGGGGCTGAACGTCTACGTCGTCAACGGCATGGCGCGCGACGTGCCCATCGCCGAAAGCTACCGTGGCGTGCTGCCCTTCCTGGCCAGCGACCTGGTGCGGCTGCTGCTGCTGATGCTCTTCCCTGCGCTGTCGCTGTGGCTGGTGCAGTTCGTCGGCTAGGGTCAACCATGACGGCTACAAGGTCGTGGAGCCGTTAGCTTCCTGTCCTTACACCCATCCCCGGAGACAAGACCATGAAACGTCGTTCCTTCGTGCAGGGCGCCGCCGCAGCGGCCGCGCTCGGCGTGCCGCACCTGTCGGGCCTGGCCCAGCAGAGCGTCACGCTCAAGTTCCACACCTTCATGCCGCCGATGAGCGGCGTCTGGCTGACGATGCACAAGCCGTGGATGGACAAGGTCGAGAAGGAGTCCGGCGGCCGCATCAAGTTCGAGGCCTATCCGGCGATGCAGCTCGGCGGCACGCCGGTGCAGTTGTACGACCAGGCGCGCGACGGCGTCGTCGACATCGTCTGGACGCTGCCCGGCAACACCGCCGGCCGCTTCCCGCGCATCGAGGTCTTCGAGCTGCCGTTCATGATGAACAACGCCGAGGCCACGTCCAAGGCCTATTGGGAATACTTCCAGACCCAGTGCGCCGACGAATTCAAGGAAACGCAGGTGCTGGCGCTGCACGTGCACGGCCCGGGCATGATCCACACCGTGGCCAGGCAGGTGAAGTCGGTGGCCGACCTGCGTGGCCTGAAGGTGCGCGGCCCGACGCGCCAGGTGACCAAGCTGCTGGGTTCGGTGGGCGCCATTCCGGTGGGCATGCCGCTGCCGCAGATTCCCGATGCGCTGAGCAAGGGCACCATCGAAGGCTGCGTCATCCCCTGGGAAGTGGTGCCGGCAGTGAAGGTGCACGAACTGGCCCGGTTCCACAGCGAATTCCCGGCCAACAGCCCGGCCTTCTACACGACGACTTTCGTGATGGCCATGAACAAGTCGAAGTACGACGGCCTGGCGCCCGACCTGAAGAAGGTCATCGATGCCAATTCCGGCAGCGCCACCTCGGCCTGGCTGGGCAAGGTGCAGCAGGCCAATGACGTGCCCAGCCGCAAGCTGGCCGTGGACCGAGGCAATACCGTGTACACCTTCACGGCCGAACAGACGCAGGAATTCGTCGCTCGATCCAGCGCCATCGACGGCGAGTGGGTTGCCGACATGGACAAGCGCGGCTTCAATGGCAAGGCGCTGCTGGCCAGCGCCAAGGCGCTGATCGCCAAGCACGCCTGAGCGCGTCCCGCCCCCTCTCCCACTCGTGGGAGAGATCGATGCGCCGATTGGCGGCGCTGGCTTGTGACCAGGAACCGCGGGTATTGCCCCCTCTCCCACTTGTGGGAGAGGGTTGGGGTGAGGGTCATGCGCGCCCGTCCCACCCTCACCCCCCGCCCAGGCGGGAGAGGGGGCCATACGGCTCACACTCGTGCGGGTTCCTGGGTAGGGTTGGGGTGAGGGCCGCGGACCGCCACCACCCTCACCCCAACCCTCTCCCGCCAGCGGGAGAGGGGGACAGAGCGCCGATCCAGGCCGCGCCGCGCACACCCGAGGCGTCGCCGTGGCGCGCCGGCAGCAGCCGCGTGCGCACCGGGTCGCTGCCGGCGCCGAAGACCCACTGCTCCCACAGCGCCGGCACCTGGTCGTACAGGTGCGGCAGGCGCGACAGGCCGCCGCCGAGCACGATGACGTCGGGGTCCAGCAGGTTGATTACCGCAGCCAGGGCGCGCGCCAGGCGCCGCGCGTGGCGCTCCAGCGTGGCGCGGCAGGCGTCGTCGCCGGCAGCGGCGCGGCGCACGATCTCTTCGCCGCTGAGGCTTCCAGCGTTGACGTGGGCATGGTCACGCGCCAGCCCGGAGCCGCTGACCAGCGTCTCGATGCAGCCGCGCCGGCCGCAATAGCAGGCAAACGCCGGGTCGCGCCCAGGCTCGGCCCAGGGCAAGGGGTTGTGCCCCCATTCGCCGGCCAACCGGTGCGGCCCCTGCAGCACAACGCCGTGCACCGCGATGCCGGCACCGGCACCGGTGCCCAGGATGGCGGCAAAGACCACCGCGGCGCCGGCCCCGGCGCCATCGGTGGCTTCCGACAGCGCCAGGCAGTTGGCGTCGTTGGCCAGCGTCACCGGCTGGCCAATCGCTGTTTCCAGGTCGCGCTGCAGCGGCATGCCGTTGAGGCAGGTCGAGTTGCAGTTCTTCATCAGCCCCGACGCCGCGGCCGCGCCGGGGGTGCCGATGCCGATGGTGAACGGTGCCGTTTCGACGCCACGTGCCTGCGTCACCAGAGCCGCCACCGCAGCCAGCGTGGCGCCGTAGTCGCCCGCCGGCGTGGCCACGCGCTGCCGCCAGCACTCGGTGCCGTCGCTGGCCAGCAGCACCGCCTCGATCTTGGTGCCGCCGAGGTCGATGCCGAGTGCCGGCTGCATGGCGTGCGTCAGATCGGCGCCGTGCGCTCGAGCAGCCAGGCCAGCGCTGCGCCGGCCAGGCGCGGCGCCAGCCGTTCGCGCACGGTGGTGTGGTAGCCGTTGAGCCAATCCGCCTCGTCGGCGCGCAGCAGGCTGCGGTCGATACAGCGCGTGTCGATCGGGCATAGCGTGAGCGTCTCGAACTCGAGGAACTCGCCGAAGGTGTCGCCTTCGCCCGTCGTCGCCGGCACGTTGAGCACCAGGTTCTCGATGCGCACGCCCCACTGCCCGGGCCGGTACACGCCGGGCTCGATCGACGTGATCATGCCCGGCTCCATCGCCATGTGGGCGTCGGGGATCGCCTTGCTGATGCTCTGCGGCCCCTCGTGCACGTTCATGAAGTAGCCCACGCCGTGGCCGGTGCCGTGGCCGAAGTCGATGCCCTCGGCCCACAGCGGCGCACGCGCCAGCGCGTCGAGCATGGGGCTGAGCGTGCCGCGCGGGAAACGCGCGCGCGACAGGTTCATGGTGCCCTTGAGCACCAGCGTGTAGTCGCGCTTCATCGCCGCGCTCACGCTGCCGATGGGCCACACGCGCGTGATGTCGGTGGTGCCGCCGAGGTACTGGCCGCCGCTGTCGATGAGCAGCAGGCCGCCTGCGCCCGGGTTCACGCGGATGACGGCGTGCGCCTGTGGTGTGGCGCGGTAGTGCGGCATCGCACCGTTGGCATTGAAGCCGGCGATGGTGGGAAAGCTCAAGCCGACGAAGCCGCTGCGTTTGGCGCGTTCGGCGCTCAGGCGTTCGTCGACGGTGAGTTCGGTGATGTCTCCGCCGCGCGCCAATGCGGCTTCGAACCAGGCGTAGAACTCGCACATCGCGGCGCCGTCTTCGGCCATCGCCTCGCGCACGAAAGCCGCCTCGGCCGCGCTCTTGCGGCTCTTCAGCAGCGTGCTCGGGTTGATGGCCTCGACCACCGCCGTGCCCAGGCCGACTTGCGCGCGCAGGCCATATGTGACGCGCCTGGGGTCGACCAGCAGCCGGGCGTCGGCGCCGAGTGCGGCCAGCGCGGCACCGGCCTGTTCGTAGGGTGCGAGCTGCAGTCCGTCCGCGGCCAGCCTGGCGGCCAGCGCCGCGTCCACCTTGCCGGCGCCGACGAACAGCGTGCCGCCGCTGCCGTCCAGCAGCAGGTGGGCCAGGAACACCGGGTTGTAGCTGACGTCACTGCCGCGCAGGTTGGTGATCCAGGCCGCGTCGTCGACCGTCGACACGAAGTGGTGCGTGGCGCCGTGGCGCGCCATCGCCTCGCGCACCGCGGCGAGCCGGGCGGCGCGCGGCTGCGTGGCCTGCGGCGGCGCATGTTCGTAGACCGGTGCGGCCGGCAGCGCGGGGCGCTCGGGCCAGATCGCTTCGAGCAGGTCGAGCTCGGTGCGCAGCACCACGCCGGCGGCGTCGAGCGCCGTCTTCAGCGCGCCGGCCGCGGCCAGGCCCAGCACCTGGCCGTCCACTGCCACCACGGCGCCACGTGGCACATGTCGGGCCAGCCAGTCGATGTGCGCAGTGGAGGTGCCGGTGGGGATCTTGACGAGCTCGATGCCGGTGCCGGCGATCTCGACCTCGGCCTGCGCCCAGTAGCGGCTGTCGGCGAACAGCACAGTGCGGTCGGCGGCCACCACCAGCGTGGCCATCGAACCCGTGAAGCCCGACAGCCACTCGCGCCCCTGCCAGCGTCCGGGCAGGTATTCGCTGAGGTGGGGGTCGGACGAAGGCACCAGCAGCGCGAACACGCCCTCGCGGGCCAGCGCCTCGCGCAGCTGGGCGAGGCGCAAACGGATCGGTGAAGTGCGGGTGTCCATTGCGGCTCCGGCGGCACGGGGAAAGCAGGCGATTCTAGGTGGCCGCCGCAGGCCAGCGGGGCTGCATGCCCGCCGGCTGATAAGCTCCGCCGGATCGACATCACTCATCCAGAGACACGCATGCCCGGCCTGCTTCCCGACGTCGACCCCGACGGCCTGCTCGAATACTCGGTCGTCTACACCGACCGTGCCCTCAACCACATGTCCAAGCGCTTCGGGGGCGTGATGCGCGACGTGTCGGCGACGCTCAAGCAGGTCTACGGCGCACGCTCGGCGATCGTCGTGCCGGGCAGCGGCAGCTTCGGCATGGAGGCGGTGGCGCGCCAGTTCGCGCATGGCAAGAAGGTGCTGGTGATCCGCAACGGCTGGTTCAGCTACCGCTGGAGCCAGATCTTCGACATGGGTGCGATCCCGTCCGAAACGACGGTGCTGAAGGCGCGCCCGAGCGGCCCCGGACCGCAGGCGCCGTTCGCGCCGGCGCCGATCGACGAGGTGGTGGCGGCGATCCGCAGCACCCGGCCAGACCTCGTGTTCGCACCGCATGTCGAAACCGCGGCCGGCATGATCCTGCCGCACGACTACATCCGCGCGCTGGCCGCGGCGGTGCACGAGCATGGTGGCCTGTTCGTGCTCGACTGCGTGGCCTCGGGCGCGATCTGGGTCGACATGGCTGCCACCGGCGTCGACGTGCTGGTCAGCGCGCCGCAGAAGGGCTGGAGCAGCACGCCCTGCGCCGGACTGGTGATGCTGGGCGAGCAGGCCCGCGCCCGCATCGACGGCACGACGAGCAGCAGCTTCTCGATGGACTTGAAGAAGTGGCTCTCGATCATGGAGACGCACGAGAAGGGCGCGATCGCGTATCACGCGACGCTGCCCACCGACGGCCTGGCCACATTGCGCGACGTGATGCAGGAGACCGCGGCCTTCGGTTTCGAGGCCGCACGCGCCGCGCAACAGCAGCTCGGCGACCGCGTGCGCGCACTGCTCGTTGCCAAGGGCATCCCCAGCGTCGCTGCCGAGGGTTTCCAGTCACCCGGCGTGGTGGTGAGCTACACCGACCGCGCCGACTTCGCCAGCACCCAGGCCTTCGCCGCGCAAGGCCTGCAGACCGCCGCCGGCGTGCCGCTGGCCTGCGACGAGCCGGCGGACTTGCGCACCTTCCGCGTCGGGCTGTTCGGGCTGGACAAGCTGAAGAACGTCGAGCGCACGGTGGCGACCTTCGAGCGCGCGCTGAACGCGCTGCTGTAGCTGGGCGCCTGTCGGGCGCGACCCAAAGCCCGACACGCTCCTACAGGTCGGTCCTGAGCTTCCAGATTTCCGGAAACAGCACCACGTCGAGCATCTTGCGCAGGTAGCCCACGCCGCTGGTGCCCCCGGTGCCGCGCTTGAAGCCGATCACGCGCTCCACCGTCGTCACGTGGCGGAAGCGCCAGAGGCGGAAGGTGTCCTCGAGGTCGGTGAGTTCCTCGCCCAGCTGGTACAGGTCCCAATGGGTTTCCGGCGCGCGGTAGACGGTGAGCCAGGCGGCCTCGACCTCGTCGCTGGGCGGGTAGGGCTGCGTCCAGTCGCGCCCAGTGTGGCTGGCCGGCACCGGCAGGCCGCGGCGCGCCAGCAGCCGCAGCGCCTCGTCGTAGAGCGACGGCGCGCGGTACGCCGCCTCGACCTGCGCCAGCAGGTCGGGCCGGTGCGCGTGCGGCTGGAGCATGGCGGCGTTCTTGTTGCCCAGGCTGAATTCGATGCAGCGGTACTGCCAGCTCTGGAAGCCGCTGCTGTGGGCGAGATACGGCCGGATCGCGCTGTACTCGGGCGGCGTCATCGTCGCCAGCACGTCCCAGGCGTGCACCAGCTGCTCCATGATCCTGGACACCCGCGCCAGCATCTTGAAGGCCGGCGCCAGGCGGTCGGCCGCGACGGCGGCGATGGCCGCGCGCAGCTCGTGCAGCATCAGCTTCATCCACAGCTCGCTGGTCTGGTGCTGCACGATGAACAGCATCTCGTTGTGGTCTGGGCTCAGCGGGTGCTGGGCGTTCAGCACCGCGTCCAGGTGCAGGTAGTCGCCGTAGCTCATCTCGGCGCTGAAGTCGAGCCTTGCGCCGTGATGGTCGATGGGGCCGTCCGACACTTCAGGTCACCGCATGCCGTTGATTGAATTCGGAGTGCCGCCACTCGCCGCTGGCCAGCACCTGGCGCAGCTGCTCGGCGGCGTCCCAGGCGTCGGCGTAACGCAGCGTCAGCGGCGTGAAGCCGAAGCGCAGGATGTCGGGGGCCCTGAAGTCGCCGACGACGCCGCGCGCGATCAGCGCCTGGATCACCGGGTAGGCGATCTCCGGGTGCGACAGGCAGACCTGGCTGCCGCGCTCGGCGTCCGCGCGCGGCGAGACCAGCGTGAGGCCGGGGCAGGTGGCCTGCACGCGTTCGGCGAACAGCCTCGTGAGCGCCAGCGACTTGCGGCGCAGCGCTGCCATGCCGCCGTAGGCCTGCGCCGCGAGCACGGTGTCGACGCCGCATTCCAGCGCCGCCAGCGACAGCACGGCCGGCGTGCCGCAGAGGTAGCGCGAGATGCCGGCCGCCGGCCGGTAGCCGGGTGTGAAATCGAACGGCGCCGCATGCCCCATCCAGCCCGCCAGCGGCTGCCAGAAACGTTCGGCGTGTCGCGGATGCGCCCACACGAAGGCCGGCGCGCCGGGGCCGCCGTTGAGGTACTTGTAGCCGCAACCGATGGCGAAATCGGCGCCGTCGGCGTGCAGGTCCACCGGCACCGCGCCGGCACTGTGCGCCAGGTCCCACACCACCAGCGCGCCGGCGTCGCTGGCCGCGCGCGACAGCGCCGCCATGTCGTGCATGCGGCCGCTGCGGTAGTTCACGTGCGTGAGCACCAGCACGGCGCAGCGCTCGTCCAGCCGTGCCGGCAGATCGCCGGTCTCGGCCAGCACGAGCTCCAAGCCGCGTTCGCGCGCCAGCGCCTCGGCGATGTAGAGGTCGGTGGGGAAGTTGCTGCGCTCGGAGACGATGCGCCTGCGCTGCGGCGCATCCGCCTGTGCCATCGACAAGGCCGCGCTCAGCACCTTGAACAGGTTGACGCTGGTCGAATCGGCGACCACCAGTTCACCCGCCCCGGCGCCGACCAGCTGCGCGATCTTGTCGCCCACGCGCTGCGGCAGATCGATCCAGCCGGCGCTGTTCCAGCTGCGGATGAGGTCCACGCCCCACTCCTGCTGCACCACCTGCTGCACGCGCGCGGCGGTGGTCCTGGGGAGGACGCCGAGCGAGTTGCCGTCGAGGTAGATCAGATCCGGCGGCAGCACGAACTGCTGGCGCAGCGGTGCCAGCGTATCGGCGGCGTCCAGCGCCAGGGCGTCGTCTCTCGTCATGGCCATGCCCTGAGCACGGCGCGGTCGGCAGACAGTTCGCGCAGGACTGCGCGAACGGGCGACGCGTCGGCGCTGGTCCACTTCAAAGGCAGGGCGATCAGTTCGTAGTCGCCCTCGGGCACCTCGTCGAGCACGAGGTTCTCGAGCACGCGCAGGCCGCGGCGGCGGGCGACCTGGTGGCTTTCGAGCGACTTGCTGGCGGCCGGGTCGATGCTCGCGGTGTCGATGCCGATGAGGGTGACGCCCAGGTCGGCCAGCCGCTCCACCGTCTCGGGCGCGTAAGCGGCCAGCTCCGGGTCCCAGCGATCGACCGGCGCGCGCGCGTAGGTGCGCACCAGCACGCGCTCGGGCAG
Source organism: Rubrivivax sp. (assembly GCA_030680415.1). Classification (GTDB taxonomy): domain Bacteria; phylum Pseudomonadota; class Gammaproteobacteria; order Burkholderiales; family Burkholderiaceae_C; genus Rubrivivax. The sequence continues at coordinate 7,670 of JAUXVE010000069.1, read as the reverse complement.
GCCGGCCACGGCATGCGCGAGGTGCTGCCAGCGCACCAGCGGCCCGCAGGCGATGGCATGGACGACGCGGCAGCGGCCGAGGTAGGGCTGCAGCGCGACCGCGCCGATCGCCGCGCCCTCGTCGCCGTAGTGCAGCGGCGCGTCGGCATGCGCGCCGGTGTGCGGGCTGAGCGTGATCGTGCTCACGTTGACCGGGCAGCCGGGGCCGATGCGTGCCGCCCAGACACTGCGGTACGGCGCATCGCCGGGGAACACCGGCGCGCCTTCGCGCACGGGCGGCGAGATGTCCCACAGCCGGGGCGGGCGCGTGCTCATGGCCGGCATCATAGACGGCGCCGCCATTCGTTTGACATCTAAACCATCTCGCCGAAGAATGCCCGTCCATGCCGCCGGCCCCCCCGTTCAGCGCCCACCTCGACACCTTCGCGCGCGACCGCCTGCCGCCGCCGCAAGAGTTGCCCGAGTTGCTGTTCGAAGGGCCCGCGCTGCAGTTCCCCGACGTCCTCAACTGCGCCACCGAACTGCTCGACCGCTGGGTCGAACGCGGCAACGGCGAGCGCCTGTGCGTGCAGGGACACGGCGTGCGCTGGACCTATGCCGAGCTGCAGCGCCAGGCCAACCGCATCGCGCGTGTGCTGGTCGAAGACCTGGGCCTGGTGCCCGGCAACCGCGTGCTGCTGCGCGGTGCCAATTCGCCCATGCTCGCGGCCTGCTGGTTCGCGGTCGTCAAGGCCGGCGGCATCGCGGTCGGCAGCATGCCGCTGCTGCGCGCACGCGAACTGGTGGCCATCGTCGACAAGGCGCAGGTCAGCCACGCGCTGTGCGATGCGCGGCTGGCCGACGCGCTGAAGCAGGCGCTGCCCGCGTGTCCCACGCTGCGGCAGGTGTCGATGTTCGGCGACGATTTCGGCGGTGAGCTCGAAGCCCGCGCCGCCGCCAAGCCCGCCACCTTCGACAACGTCGCCACCGGGGCGCAGGACACCTGCCTCATCGCCTTCACCTCGGGCACCACCGGCGTGCCCAAGGGCACGATGCACTTCCACCGTGACGTCATGGCTGCCTGTGCCTGCTGGCCGCCGCACGTGCTGCGCGCGCGGCCCGACGACGTCTTCATCGGCAGTCCGCCGCTGGCCTTCACCTTCGGGCTGGGGGGCCTGCTGCTGTTCCCGCTGTCGATCGGCGCCTCGACGGTGCTGGTGGAGAAGACCGCGCCCGATGCGCTGCTGCAGGCCATCGCGCAGTTCGGCGCCAGCGTGTGCTTCACGGCGCCCACGTCGTACCGCGCGATGGCGGCGATGGCCAGGCAGCACGACATCTCTTCGTTGCGCAAGTGCGTCTCGGCCGGCGAGGCGCTGCCGGCGGCCACGCGCCAGCTGTGGCTCGAAACCACCGGCATCCAGATCATCGACGGCATCGGCTCGACCGAACTGCTGCACATCTTCATCTCTGCCGACGAGGCGCACGCCCGGCCCGGTGCCACCGGCGTGCCGGTGCCGGGCTACCGTGCCGTGGTGCTGGGCGACGACGGTCTCGAGGCGCCGCGCGGCCAGGTCGGCCGCCTGGCCGTGAAGGGCCCCACCGGCTGCAAGTACCTCGACGACCCGCGCCAGGCGAACTACGTGCAAGGCGGCTGGAACCTCACCGGCGACGCCTACCTGGTGGACGACGACGGCCAGTTCGTCTACCAGGCGCGCACCGACGACATGATCGTCTCCGGCGGCTACAACATCGCCGGCCCCGAGGTCGAAAGCGCGCTGCTGCTGCACCCGGCGGTGGCCGAGTGCGGCGTCATCGGCGTGCCCGACGCCGCGCGCGGCATGGTCGTCAAGGCCGTCGTCGTGCTGCGGCCCGGTTTCGAGGGCGACGCCGCCATGGTCACCGCTCTGCAGGACTTCGTGAAGCAGACCATCGCGCCCTACAAGTACCCGCGCCGGATCGAGTTCAGCGCCAGCCTGCCGCGCACCGAAACCGGCAAGCTGCAGCGCTTCCGGCTGCGCGAGCCGGCATGAAGGTCCTGCAACCCCCGGGCTGGGTCGCGCCGCGCGGCTACGCCAACGGCGTCGCGGCCAGCGGCACGATGGTTTTCGTGGCCGGCCAGATCGGCTGGAACGCAAGGGGCACCTTCGACAGCGACGACCTCGTCGCCCAGGTGCGCCAGGCCCTGCTCAACGTGTGCGCCGTGCTCGCCGAAGCCGGCGCCGCACCGGCGCACATCGTGCGCATGACCTGGTACGTCACCGACCGGCGTGAATACCTGGCGCGCGGCCGCGAGATCGGTGCCGTCTACCGCGAACTGATCGGCAACTACGGCGTGGCGATGTCGGCGCTGGAGGTGAGCGCGCTGATGGAAGAACGCGCCCGCGTCGAGATCGAAGTCACCGCCGTCTTGCCGTAGCGGCGTGCGCCGGCGGGCAGCGTCAGTGCGCGGCGGGCAGCCCGAACAGCTCGGCCAGCGCCTGCCGGTACAGCGGCTGGCCCACCGCGTTGGTGTTGTGGTGCGATCCGCCCTGCACCAGCACGAAGCGTTTGGGTGCGCTGGCGCTGTCGTACAGCGCCTGGCCGAGCTCGGGGCGGATGAGGCGGTCTTCGCTGCCGTGCACCACCAGCACCGGCGCACCGACGCGGCCGATGCGCGCCGCGGCGTCGAAACGCTGCGTGATCAGCGGCGACAGCGGCAGCCAGCCCCACTTGAAGGTGCTCACGACCTCGGGGATCGACGGGAAGCCGCCCTCGACGATGAGGCCGGCTTCGTCGTCGACCTCGTGCGCCAGGTGCACCGCGATGGCGCCGCCCAGCGAGTGGCCGAAGACGAAGCGCGGCGCCTGCGGGTGGCGCGCCGCCAGCCAGTCCCAGGCCGCCCGTGCGTCTTCGTAGGCCATGGCTTCCGACGGCAGGCCGTTCGTGCTGCGGCCGAAGCCGCGGTAGTCGATGCCCAGCACCGCAAAGCCAAGATCGTGCATGCGGCGCATGCGGTGGGCACTGCCGCGCACGTCGTAACGCGCGCCGTGCAGGTACAGCAGCACCGGCGCGTCGGCCTGCGGCTGCGGCAGCCACAGACCGTGCAGCAGGACCTGGTGGCCGTTGTCGCGCGCCGCGAAGTCGATCCACACTTCGGCCATGCCTTCGGCGGCGGCCAGGCCGCCCCACCAGGTGCGGTCGCTGGGCTGGAAGATCCACTTGCGCTGCTGCTCGTCGAGCGTGGCGCAGCCGGCCAGCAGGCCCAGCGCCAGGCCCAGCGCGCAGACGGCGCGCCAGACACTGCGGTGGCGGCGGGGCGGGCGGCGGGCGCTGGTCGGCATGCCGGCATGTTCGCATGGCTGGCATGGGCCGTGTCGGTGCAGGCCCATGGCCGACGCTGCCGCCCTGAACCGCATAATGCAGCCGCCACCCAGCACATGACCGTGGAGATGCACCATGAAGCCCGTTTCCGAACTGCTCAGAAGACGCGAAGGCACGCTGTGGCATGTGCGACCCGAGGACTCCGTGTTCACCGCCCTGCAACTGCTGGCGCAGCACGAGGTCGGTGCCCTGGTGGTGATGGACGGCGCCCGCCTGGTCGGCATCGTTTCCGAGCGCGACTACACGCGCAAGGTCACGCTGCAGGGCCGTCACTCCAAGGAAACGACGGTGGCCGAGATCATGACGGCGCAGGTGCTGACGGTGAGCCCTAGCACCGGCACGCGCGCCTGCATGGCCTTGATGAGCGATCGCAAGATCCGCCACCTGCCGGTGGTCGATGGCGCCACGGTGCTGGGCATGATCTCCATCCGCGACATCATGGACGACATCATCGCCGACCACGAGAACACCATTGCCCAGCTGGAGAGCTACATCTCGACCTAGCCCGACAGGCGCCTAGAGCGCCAGCCGGCGCGACTGGATCAGCAGCAGCCCGTCGAAGATCAGCGTGTCGACGGTCTCGAAGGGCAGGTCGGTGATCGGGGTGAGCTTGACCGCGGCGCCGCCGGTGATGAAAAGCATCGGCTCCTGGCCGGTGCGTTCGAGCAGCTTGCGATACTGGCGTTCGATGGCGCCGGCAATCGCGTTGGCGCCGCCGCTCATCAGCGCATCGCTGGTATTGGTGGGGAAATCGACGACGTCGCCCGTGGGCACCTTGAGTCCCGCGGTGCCCATTTCCAGCGCGCGCAGCATGAGCCCGAAGCCGGGCAGGATGAGGCCGCCGAGGAAGCGCGCGTCGGCGTCGAGCGCGTCCACCGTGACCGCGGTGCCCACCATGACCACCAGCGCCGGCCGCTTCTGGTGCGCCGCCAGCACGCGTGAACGTGCACCGGCCAGCGCCACCCAGCGGTCGGCGCCCAGGCGGCTGGGGTGGTCGTAGCCGTTGATCAGGCCCGCCTCGTGGGCCGAGGGCACGACCCAATGCGGGTCGATATTCCACAGCTCCATCTGCTGCTCGACACGGCGGCGCACCGCATCGCCGGCGACGATGCAGCCCAGCATGCTGGCTGGCTCGGGCAGCGTGCGCCAGTCGCGTTCGGCCAGTTCGTCGATGGTCTCCAGAAACGCCGCACCCTGGTGCAGCAGCGTGGCGCCGGGGTGCGGCGCGGCGTAGAGTGCCCACTTGAGGCGGGTGTTGCCGACGTCGATGGCCAGGAAGGTCATGGTGGTGGGGGCGGATCAAGGGCCAGGAGTGGGAACGCGGCGCGAGCGTAGCAGTGTGTCGGCGGCTCGGTCCAGACGGCGCGTGGGGGAAAACCACGACTCCGCGCGCGCCAGGCGGGTGCGCGCGGACCATGGCATGATGAAACATGACGTTTACGTAAACGTCAATTCCGGCCCCGCCTGGCACCTCCAGGCCGGGGTCCGCACCAACGCAACGAGCGCACTGCCATGACCGATCTATCCGCGGAATTCAAGGCGCTGGCCGAGTACCGGCCGGTGCACAAGGTGCGCTTCGTCACCGCCGCCAGCCTGTTCGACGGCCACGACGCGGCCATCAACATCATGCGCCGCATCCTGCAGGGCATGGGTGCCGAGGTCATCCACCTCGGCCACAACCGTTCGGTGGAAGAGGTCGTGACGGCGGCGCTGCAGGAGGACGTGCAGGGCATCGCCGTCAGCAGCTACCAGGGCGGGCACGTCGAGTACTTCAAGTACATGGTCGACCTGCTCAGGAGCCGTGGCGGCGCGCATATCCAGGTCTTCGGCGGCGGCGGCGGCGTCATCGTGCCGGCCGAGATCCGCGAACTGCAGGACTACGGCGTGACGCGCATCTACAGCCCGGAAGACGGCCAGCGCATGGGCCTGGCCGGCATGATCGGCGAGATGGTGATGCGCTGCGACACCGACCTGTCGGGCTACGCGCCGCAGGAGGTGGCCGCGTTGCAGGGACACACCGACGCCGCCTGGCGCGCGCTGGCGCAGGCCATCACGGCGCTGGAGAACGGCAGCGCGGCGGCCGACTTCAGGGCCGCGCTGGCCGATGCGGCCGCCGCGAAGAAGACCCCCGTGCTCGGCATCACGGGCACCGGCGGCGCCGGCAAGAGCAGCCTCACCGACGAGCTCATCCGCCGCCTGCGCCTGGACCAGGGCGACGCCCTGCGCATCGCCATCGTCAGCATCGACCCCAGCCGGCGCAAGAGCGGCGGCGCGCTGCTCGGCGACCGCATCCGCATGAACGCGATCAGCCCCTGGAGCGCGGGTGCCCGCGTGTTCATGCGCAGCCTGGCCACGCGCGACTTCGGCAGCGAGATCAGCCAGGCCCTGCCCGACGTGCTGCAGGCCTGCAAGGCGGCCGGATTCGACCTCATCGACGTCGAGACCTCGGGCATCGGCCAGGGCGACGCCGCCATCGTGCCGCTGGTCGACGTGCCTATGTACGTGATGACACCCGAGTTCGGCGCCGCCAGCCAGCTCGAGAAGATCGACATGCTCGACTTCGCCGAGTTCATCGCCATCAACAAGTTCGACCGCAAGGGCGCGGCCGACGCACTGCGCGACGTCGCCAAGCAGGTGCAGCGCAACAAGGAAGCCTTCGAGCAGCCTGCCGAACAGATGCCGGTGTTCGGCACCATGGCCAGCCGCTTCAACGACGACGGCGTGACGGCGCTGTACCAGGCACTGCTGCCGCGGCTGGCCGCGCTGGGCATGCAGGCCGGCGAAGGCCGCCTGCCGCAGGTCAGCACGCGCCACAGCACGCACCAGGTCCCCATCGTTCCCGGCGCCCGCGTGCGTTACCTGGCCGACATCACCGACACCGTGCGCGCCTACAAGCAGCGCGCGCTGGCCGCATCGCGGCTGGCGCGCGAAGTGCAGCAGTTGCGCGCTGCCGCCGCCATGCTGACGGTGGGCAAGCCCGACAAGCCGCGCGCCGCCGAGGCCAGCATCAACCTGGCCGAGCAGCGCGAGGCGCGGCTCGATGCGCAGTCCAGGAAGCTGCTGGCGATGTGGCCCGACATGAAGAAGGCTTACGCCGGCGACGAATACGTGGTCAAGATCCGCGACCGCGAAATCCGCACCGCGCTGACGCACACGACGCTGTCGGGCAGCAAGATCCGCAAGGTGGCGCTGCCGCAATACGAATGCCACGGCGAGCTGCTCAAGTGGCTGCTGCTGGACAACGTGCCCGGCAGTTTCCCCTACACCGCCGGCACCTTCGCCTTCAAGCGGGAGAACGAGGACCCCACCCGCATGTTCGCCGGCGAGGGCGACGCCTTCCGCACCAACCGGCGCTTCAAGCTGCTGTCGGCCGGCATGCCGGCCAAGCGGCTGAGCACCGCCTTCGACAGCGTCACGCTGTACGGCAACGACCCCGACCTGCGACCCGACATCTACGGCAAGGTCGGCAATTCCGGTGTCAGCATCGCCACGCTCGACGACTTGAAGGTGCTCTACGGCGGCTTCGATCTCACGCACCCGGCGACCAGCGTGAGCATGACCATCAACGGCCCGGCGCCGACGATCCTGGCCATGTTCATGAACACCGCCATCGACCAGAACCTGGACAAGTTCAGGGCCCCCGCGCCAGAAGGAAACGGCCGCGAGCCGACCGACGACGAAGCGCAGAAGATCCGCGCCTGGACGCTGGCCAACGTGCGCGGCACCGTGCAGGCCGACATCCTGAAGGAGGACCAGGGCCAGAACACCTGCATCTTCAGCACCGAATTCAGCCTCAAGGTGATGGGCGACATCGCCGAGTGGTTCGTGCACCACGACGTGCGCAACTTCTACAGCGTCAGCATCAGCGGCTACCACATCGCCGAGGCCGGCGCCAACCCGATCAGCCAGCTCGCCTTCACCTTGAGCAACGGCTTCACCTTCGTCGAGGCCTACCTCGCGCGCGGCATGCACATCGACGATTTCGCGCCCAACCTGAGCTTCTTCTTCAGCAACGGCATGGACCCCGAGTACACCGTGCTCGGCCGTGTCGCGCGCCGCATCTGGGCGGTGGCCATGCGCGACCGCTACGGCGCCAGCGAGCGCAGCCAGAAGCTGAAGTACCACGTGCAGACCAGCGGCCGCAGCCTGCACGCGCAGGAGATCCAGTTCAACGACATCCGCACCACGCTGCAGGCGCTGATCGCCGTCTACGACAACTGCAACAGCCTGCACACCAACGCCTTCGACGAGGCCATCACCACGCCCACCGAGGAGTCGGTGCGCCGCGCGATGGCGATCCAGCTCATCATCAACCGCGAGTGGGGCCTGGC
>JAUXVE010000063.1 GCA_030680415.1 Rubrivivax sp. | reverse complement strand
CCTCATTCGGGCGCGCGTGGATTGACACGACTCGGCGGGCAAGTCGGTCAGTGGGATCGTCGGTCGCGCGTCCTCACTCGGGCGCAGCCGCCAGCGCCGCACCCAAAGTCATGCTGCCGAGCCCCGCGCGGGTCCTGAACGCAGCCGAGGCGGGGCCAGGTTTAAGCAGTGTGCGCTCCACCAGGGGCGCCAGCCGGGTGGTCGCGGCATCGCAAAGAAGGACAAGACGCGCATCACCGCCCTCGTCCAGCCGCGACACCCAGTCCAGTTCGATCAGCAGTTCGACCATCGGCTCCAGCTGCAGCGGATCGGCGCGCAATGACTCGGCCATGGCCGCCAGGGACAGACCATGCCGCCCGGAGCGCCGCGCCGCGTCGAGCCGCATCAGCACCGTCAGCGCCAATTCGAAGCGCCAGCCGGCGGTCGGCGCGATGGTCGCCACGCGCATCTGCAGGCTGGGGGCGTAGGCGGCGATGACGGCGCCGAGCAGCACGATGACCCAGCCGAGGTAGACCCACAGCAGCAGGATCGGCGCGGTGGCGAAGGCACCGTACACCGCCGAGTAGGTGGGCACCGAGGCCACGTACCAGACCAGCGCCTCTTGCGTGCCCTCGAAGGCCACGGCGACGAACAGGCCACCGGCCCAGGCATGGCGCCAGCGCACCGAGACGTTGGGCACATAGCGGTACAGCCCCGCCATGCCCGCGGCCAGCAGCAGGAACTGGAGCGCGTTGAGCGCGAAGGCCACGCCGCCGGGCAACACCGTGACCAGCCCGCGCGGCGCCGACAGCGCATACGAGGTCAGCGACAGGCTCAACCCCAGCGCCACCGGCCCCAGCGTGAGTGCCGCCCAGTACACCAGCACGCGCTGGGCGAACGGCCGCCTCTGACGCACGCGCCAGATGGCGTTGAGCGTGCGGTCGATGGTCATCATCAAGGCCAGCGCCGTGATGACCAGCAGCACCAGGCCCGCTGCGCCCATGCCGCGCGCCTTGCCGGCAAATTCGGTCAGCGCGCTCAGCACCGGCCGTGCGATGTTGTCGGGCACCAGGCTGTTCAGGAAGTAACGCTCCAGGTCGGCCTGGATGCTGGCGAACATCGGAAAGGCGGTGAACACCGCCAGCATCACCGTGAACAGCGGCACCAGCGCGATCAGCGTCGTGAAGGTCAGGCTGCCGGCGGTCAAACCCAGGCGGTCTTCGCGGAAGCGCTGGTACAAGGTGCGCAGCGTCTCGTACCAGGGCCAGTTGCGCAGCGTCTCCAGCAGCACCGCCACCGGCTGCCCGACCTTGCCCCCCAGATCGAGTAGCGTGCTCATGCTGGCTATGATGCCAGCATGCCTGGACACGATGCCTCCGCCGCGCCTGACCCGCAGCGACAGCCCGACGCCGTGGTGCGCGCGGCCCGCGCCCTGGCCTTGGCCGGCCTGCTGGGTCTGATCGCGCTCGGCCTGGCCTGGGAGCTGTGGCTGGCGCCCACCGGCAGCGGCACGCTGGCGATCAAGGTGCTGCCGCTGGCACTGTGCGTGCTGGGCCTGCTGCGCCACCGCATGCATACCTTCCGCTGGCTGAGCCTGCTGGTGTGGCTGTACTTCATGGAAGGCGTGGTGCGCGCCACCACGGAGCAAGGCTGGTCACGGATCTTGGCCGTGACCGAGATCGCGCTGTGCCTGCTGCTGTTCGCCGCCAGTACGCTGTACATACGCTGGCGGCTGCGCAATGCGGCGCCGGCCGCCGCCTGAGGCCGGGCGGATGGCGGCTTCGAACCTGCTGGAAACGCTGCGCGGTGCCGTCGGTGCGGCGAACGTGCTCAGCGAGGGCGACCTCTCGGCCTGGGAGCTGGACTGGCGCCGCCGCTGGCGCGGCCGGGCGCTGGCCGTGGTGCGGCCGGGCAGCACCGCGGAAGTGGCCGCAGTGGTGCGCAGCTGCGCCGCAGCGCGTGTGTCCGTGGTGCCGCAGGGCGGCAACACCGGCCTGGTGGGCGGCGGCGTGCCCGACGCCAGCGGCACGCAGGTGCTGCTGAGCCTGCAGCGCATGAACCGCATTCGCGCCATCGACGATGCCAACCTCACGCTCAGCGCCGAAGCCGGCTGCGTGCTGCAAACGCTGCAGGAGGCGGCACGCGCGCGCGGCCTGCTGCTGCCACTGAGCCTGGCCGCCGAGGGCAGCTGCACCATCGGCGGCAACCTGGCCACCAACGCCGGCGGCACGCAGGTGCTGCGCTGGGGCAATGCGCGCGACTTGTGCCTGGGGCTCGAGGTCGTGACCGCCGCCGGCGACGTCTGGGACGGCCTGAGCGGCCTGCGCAAGGACAACACAGGCTACGACCTGCGCAACCTGATGATCGGCAGCGAAGGCACGCTGGGCATCATCACCGCGGCGACGATGAAGCTGGCGCCGCTGCCGGCAGCCAGCGGCACGGCGCTGGCGGCCTGCGACGACCTGGCGCAGTGCGTGGCGCTGCTGAAGTTGGCGCGCTCACGCCTGGGCGCCGGGCTGACCGGCTTCGAGGTCATGGGCCGCCTTGCGCTGGACCTCGTGGCGCGCCACTTTCCGGCCCTGCCGCAGCCGCTGCCCGCCGCGCCCTGGACCGTGTTGCTGGAGCACAGCGACACCGAAGGCGAAGCGCCGGCCCGCGCGCGTTTCGAGTCGCTCCTGGGTGCGGCGCTGGAAGCCGGCGTCGTCAGTGACGCCGTGGTCGCCGCGAGCCTGGCGCAGTCGCAGGCCCTGTGGCAGCTGCGTGAGGCTATCCCGCTGGCGCAGGCCGAGGAGGGCCTGAACGTCAAGCACGACATCTCGCTGCCTGTGTCGGCCATCCCGGCCTTCGTCGCCGGCACCGACGCGTCGTTGAAGCAGCGTTTTCCCGGCGTGCGCCTGGTCAACTTCGGCCATCTGGGCGACGGCAACCTGCACTACAACGTACAGGCTCCGCCCGGTACCGACAACCAGCGTTTCCTGGACGAGCACGAACACGCCATCAACACCTTGGTCTTCGACGCGCTGGCGCCGTACGGCGGCTCGTTCTCGGCCGAACACGGCATCGGCGCGCTCAAGCGCGACGAACTGGCGCTGCGCAAGTCGCCGGTGGCGCTGCAGATGATGCGCGCCGTCAAGGCCGCGCTCGACCCGCTGGGGATCATGAACCCGGGGCGCGTGCTGTAGCGGGCTTGCAGGAGCGGCGCCGCGGCTGTTCCCGGACTACTGAATCGGGCCCTTGAGGGCCGCCGGCACCGGGATCGACATCGTCTCGATGCCCTCTTCCAGCAGCGCGTGGCGTTGCTCTGACGTGGCCTGGCCGCGGATGCCACGCTGAGGCTGTTCGCCGTAATGGATGCGGCGCGCCTCTTCGGCAAAACGCTCGCCCACGTCTTCGGTGTTCGCCATCAGGTGACGCACGGTCTGCAGCCAGGCGGCCTGCAGGTCGGCCGGCCGCGCATCGACCGTGGGCGTGGGCGTGGGCGCGGGCGTGGGCTGCGGTTGCGGCTCGCGCGCGCCCGACAGGTTCAGCCGCGGCGCCGCCGGCAAACGCGTGACCACCTTGTCGGCACACAACGGGCATTCGACCGCGCCGCGGCCGTTCTGGCCCATAAAGTCTTCGTCGGACGCAAACCAGCCCTCGAAGCCGTGGCCGTTGGCGCAGCGCAGGTTGAGCACTTTCATGGTGCCCTCATCATAGAGCGGCGGCCTGCGACGCACCGTGCCAGGCCAGTTCACGCGTGCCGGCGCGCCAGCGCTGCAGCCATTGCAGGCCGATGATCGTCTTCACGTCTGGCAGTTCGCCGCGGCTGGCGACGGCGTCGAGTTCGGCCTCGCTCAGCACCACCATCTCGACGAACTCGCCGCTGTCCAGGCGCTGCGGGCCGGCCACCAGGCCGCGCGCGAACCAGATCCAGATGCTCTCGCTGGAATACGCCGCGGCGTTGTGGATCTCGCCGCCGTAGGCCCATTCGCGCGCCGTGTAGCCGGTTTCCTCCTGCAGCTCGCGCATGGCGCAGGCCAGCGTCGCCTCGCCGTCGTCACGCTTGCCGGCGGGCCACTCGAGCAACACCTTGGCCACCGGGTAGCGGTACTGGCGCACCAGCACCAGCCGCCCGTCGTCGAGCACGGGAACCACCGCCACCGCGCCCGGGTGCAGGATGTATTCACGCGTGGCTGCACTGCCGTCGGGCAGCAGCACGTCGTCGCGACGCACTTCGAGGAAGCCGCCGCTGAGCAGCGTGGTGCCGCCGACGCGGCGTTCGAGCAGGTGCACTTCGGCTTCTTCGTTCACGGGGTTCAGGTCGCCAGCGTCCTGACGATGGCGTCGCGGCACATCGCCATCAGCCCGCCGGAGAATGGCCCCAGGATCAGCACCGCCAGCCCGTTGGCAGCCAGCAGCGCGGCCACGCCTTGCGAGCGCTGCACGGCGGCGGTCTGCACCGGCTCGTCGAACCACATCACCTTGACCACGCGCAGGTAGTAGAAGGCGCCGACGAGCGAGAACAGCACCGCCACCACGGCCAGCACGATGTACAGCGTGACGTTGGTGCTGACCAGGGCCTGGATCACCGACAGCTTGGCGAAGAAGCCCAGCATCGGCGGCACGCCGGCGAGCGAGAACATGAAGACGGTCATCACGCCGGCGACCCACGGGCTGCGGCGCGACAGGCCGGCGAGGTCGTCGATCTCCTCGCTTTCGAAGCCCTGGCGCGACAAGACCATGACGAGCCCGAAGGTGCCCAGCGTCGTGAACACGTAGCTCACCATGTAGAACATCGCCGAGCTGTAGGCGTTGGCCGCCGACAGCGTGTTGCCGCTGACGACCCCGGCGCTCAGCCCCAGCACGACGAAGCCCATCTGCGCGATGGTGCTGTAGGCCAGCATGCGCTTGAGGTTGCGCTGCGCGATGGCCGCGATGTTGCCCACCGCCAGCGAGGCCACGGCGAGCACCATGAACATCTGCTGCCAGTCCACCGCCAGGCCCAGCATGCCCTCGACGAGCAGGCGGATCGTGATCGCGAAGGCCGCGAACTTGGGTGCGCCGCCGATGAGCAGCGTCACCGCGGTGGGCGCGCCCTGGTAGACGTCGGGCACCCACATGTGGAACGGCGCCGCGCCGAGCTTGAAGGCCAGCCCGGCGACGACGAAGACGAGGCCGAACACCAGCACCTCGTTGTTGATGCGGCCGGTGGCGATCTGCTCGAAGACGCGCGGGATCTCCAGCGAGCCGGTGGCGCCGTACATCATGCTCAGCCCGTAGAGCAGGAAGCCGCTGGCCAGCGCGCCGAGCACGAAGTACTTCATCGCCGCCTCGGTGGCCACGGCGTGGTCGCGGCGCAGCGCCGTCAGCGCGTACAGCGACAGGCTCATCAGCTCCAGGCCGAGGTAGACGACGAGGAAGTGGTTGGCCGAGCACATCACCGAGATGCCCAGCAGCACGAACAGCGTCAGCGTGTAGAACTCGCCCTTGGCCATGTCGCGCGCGGCCAGCGTCGGGCGCGCGTACGCCAGCGTCACCAGCACCGCCAGTGCGGCGAAGAAGGCCAGCAGGTGGCCCATCGGGTCGACGACGACGAGGCCCTTCATGCCGTAGGCCGTGGCCCCGGCGTTGTAGTAGGCGAGGTGCAGGGCGGCGAACACGGCCACCGTGAACTGCGTCAGCCAGAAGGTCGCCCGGCGCTCGGCGTCGGTGATGAAGAGGTCGGCCAGCAGCACCACGCAGGCCATGGCCAGCAGCCAGATCTCGGGGACGACGACGGGCCAGTTCATAGCAGTCATGATCTTGTTCTTCGCGGGTGGCCGTCAGTTCAGCTTGGGCACGGCCACGTGCCGCAGCAACTCGGTCACCGAGACGTTCATGACGTCGGTGAAGGGCTTGGGATACAGGCCCATGGCCAGTACGGCCACGGCCAGCAGCGACAGCATCAGGAACTCGCGCCCGTTGATGTCGGAGAGCTGCCGCACATCGTCGTTGGCGACAGCGCCGAAGTACACCCGCTTGACCATCCACAGCGTGTACGCGGCACCGAAGACCAGCGTCGTGGCCGCCAGCGCGGCGATCCAGAAGTTGTATTGCACGGCGCCCAGGATGACCATCCATTCGCCGACGAAACCGGCGGTGCCCGGCAGACCGGCGTTGGCCATCGCGAACAGCACCGCGAAGGCGGCGAAGCGCGGCATCGTGTTGGCCACGCCGCCATACGACGCGATCTCGCGGCTGTGCACGCGGTCGTAGAGCACGCCGATGCACAGGAACATGGCGCCCGAGACGAAGCCGTGGCTGATCATCTGCACGATGCCGCCGGCCACGCCGAGCGGGTTGAAGATGAAGAAGCCCAGCGTCACGAAGCCCATGTGCACGATCGAGCTGTAGGCCACCAGCTTCTTCATGTCGCGCTGCACCAGCGCCACGAGGCCGATGTAGAGCACCGCGGTCAGGCTCAGGCCGATGATGACCCAGTCGTATTCACGCGCGGCGTCGGGCGTGATCGGCATCGAGAAGCGCAGGAAGCCGTAGGCGCCCAGCTTGAGCATGATGGCCGCCAGCACCACCGAGCCGCCGGTGGGCGCCTCGACGTGCGCGTCGGGCAGCCAGGTGTGCACCGGCCACATCGGCACCTTGACCGAGAAGGCGGCGAAGAAGGCGAAGAACAGCAGCGTCTGCGCGTTCATCGGCAGCGGCAGCTTGTGCCAGGTCAGGATGTCGAAGCTGCCGCCGCTCTTGAAGTACAGGTAGACCAGCGCCACCAGCATCAGCAGCGAGCCCAGCAGCGTGTAAAGGAAGAATTTGAACGCGGCGTAGACGCGCTTGGGCCCGCCCCAGACGCCGATGATGATGTACATCGGCAGCAGCGTGGCCTCGAAGAAGACGTAGAACAGCATGCCGTCGAGGGCACAGAAGACGCCGATCATCAGCCCCGACAGGATCAGGAAGGCGCCCATGTACTGCGCCACACGATCGGTCACCACTGCCCAGGCGGCGATGACCACGATCACGGTGATGAAGGCGGTGAGCGGCACGAACCACAGCGACAGGCCGTCGACACCGAGGTGGTAGTGCAGGTTGAAGCGCTCGATCCACGGCAGCTTCTCGACGAACTGCATGTTGGCGGTGCCGCGGTCGAAACCGGTGACCAGGGGCAAGGTGGCGAGCAGCGACGCCAGCGCGCCGATCAAGGCGATGGCGCGCACCGGAGCGGCGTGGTCGTCGCGGCCGACGGCGAGCAGCAGCACGCCGAAGGCGATCGGCAGCCAGATCGCGACGCTCAGCAGACCCATCGTGTTCCCTCTTGTTCTTCTTGCATGTTCGGCGCCCGCCCTCAGCGCATGAGGCCGCTGAAGTAGGGCCACAGCCGCCAGGTCAGCAGGCCGAAGATGCCCAGCAGCATGACCAGCGCGTACTGGTACAGGCGGCCGCTCTGGAACTGGCGCAGCACGCCGGCCAGCCCGCCCACGGCGTTGGCGCTGCCGTTGATGGCGCCGTCGATCATCGCCACGTCGCCACCCTTCCACAGGCCGGTGCCGACGAGCCGCGCACCGGCGGCCAGCACGTGTTCGTTGAACCAGTCGAGGTAGTACTTGTTCTCGAGCACGCGCACCACGGGGCTGAAGGTGCGCGCGATGGCGGCCGGAATCGCCGGCTGCTTGAGATAGAACCACCAGGCCGTGACCACGCCCGCCAGCGCCAGCCAGAACGGCAGCGTCTGCAGTCCGTGCAGCGCCATCGCCGCGGCGCCGTGGAACTGCGCGGCGAGTTCCTTCATCGCCGGATGCCTGACCGTGTCGACGAAGATCGAGTCCTTCATGAATTCGCCGAACAGCATCGGCTGGATGGCGAGGAACCCGATCAGCACCGAAGGCACGGCGAGCAGGATCAGCGGCGCGGTGACGACCCAGGGGGACTCGTGCGGCGTGGCGTCGTGATCGTCGCCGTTGTCGTCGTGCGCATGCGCGTCTTGCGGCGGGTGCGGCTTGTGGTGGAAACGTTCCTCGCCATGGAAGACCAGGAAGAACATGCGGAAGGAATAGAAGGCTGTCACGAAGACGCCGGCCACCACCGCGAAGACGGCGAACGGCGTGCCCGGCAGGTTCGACGCCTCGACCGCCAGGATGATGCTGTCCTTGCTGTAGAAGCCCGCGAACAGCGGCGTGCCGATGAGTGCCAGGCTGCCCAGCAGCGCCGTGATCCAGGTGATCGGCATGTGCTTGCGCAGACCGCCCATGTTGCGGATGTCCTGGTCGTGGTGCATGCCGATGATCACGCTGCCGGCTGCCAGGAACAGCAGCGCCTTGAAGAAGGCGTGCGTCATGAGGTGGAACACGGCCACCGAATACGCGCTGGCGCCCAGCGCCACCGTCATGTAGCCGAGCTGACTCAGCGTGGAATAGGCCACCACGCGCTTGATGTCGTTCTGGATGATGCCCAGCAAGCCCATGAAAAGGGCGGTGATGGCGCCGATGATCATGACGAAGTTGAGCGCGGTGTCCGAGAGTTCGAACAGCGGCGACATGCGCGCCACCATGAAGATGCCGGCAGTGACCATGGTGGCGGCGTGGATCAGCGCCGAGATGGGTGTGGGGCCCTCCATCGAATCGGGCAGCCAGACGTGCAGCGGGAACTGCGCGCTCTTGCCCATGGCGCCGATGAACAGGCAGATGCAGGCCACCGTGATCAGCATCCAGTCGGTGCCCGGGAAGGTCAGCTTGGCCAGCTCGGGCGCCTTGGCGAAGGCCTCGGCGTAGTTCAGCGTGCCGCCGTAGGCGACGACGAGGCTGATGCCGAGGATGAAGCCGAAGTCGCCGACCCGGTTGACGATGAAGGCCTTCATGTTGGCGGCGATCGCGGTCGGCTTCCTGAACCAGAAGCCGATCAGCAGGTAGCTCACCAGCCCCACCGCTTCCCAGCCGAAGAACAGCTGCAGGAAGTTGTTGCTCATCACCAGCATCAGCATGCTGAAGGTGAATAGCGAGATGTACGAGAAGAAGCGCTGGTAGCCGGGGTCGCCGTCCATGTAGCCGATGGTGTAGACGTGCACCATCAGCGAGACGAAGGTCACCACCACCATCATCATCGCGGTCAGGCCGTCGACGAGGAAGCCGACCTCCATCACCAGCTTGCCCAGCACCATCCATTCGTAGACGGTGCCGTTGAAGCGCGCGCCCCCCGCCACCTGCGACAGCACCATGGCAGAGCAGACGAAGGCGATGAACACGCCCAGGATGGTGAAGAAGTGCGCGCCGCGGCGGCCGACCCAGCGCCCGGCCAGCCCGGCGATGAGCGCGCCGGCCAGCGGTGCCAGCGGCACGGTGAGCAGCAGCCCGAGTGAGATCGTGGTGGCCATGACCGGGCTAGCCTTTCAACTCGTCGAGTTCATCGACCTTGATCGATGCCCGGCTGCGGAACAGCACGACCAGGATCGCCAGGCCGATCGCCGACTCGGCCGCGGCCACGGTGAGGATGAAGAACACGAACACCTGGCCGGCCATGCGGTCGGCCTCCAGCGGCAGGTAGTGCGAGAAGGCGACGAAGTTCAGGTTGACGGCCAGCAGCATCAGCTCGATGGCCATCAGCAGCACGATCAGGTTGCGGCGGTTCAGGAAGATGCCGATCACCGACAAGGCGAACAGGATGCCGCCCAGCGACAGGTAGTGGCCGAGCGTGATGGGGCCGAGGCTCATGGCGCGGGGCCTTCCTGCTTCGATGGTGTTTCAACCACCGCGTCCATCTTCACCAGGCGCACGCGATCGGCGCGCTTCACTCGCACCTGCTGCGACGGATCCATGTGCCGGCTGTCCTTGCGCCCGCGCAGCGTCAGCGCGATGGCCGCGATGATGGCCACCAGCAGCAGCACCGCCGCCAGTTGCAGCGGGTAGAGGTACTGGGTGTAGATCTCGATGCCCAGCAGCCTGGTGTTGCCCATCTCCAGCGCACGCGCGCTGGCTGCCGGAGCCTCGAGCTGGAAGCCGCGCATCAGCACCAGCGCCATCTCCAGCGCGATCACCGCGCCCACCAGGCCGGCCAGCGGCAGGTGCTTCCAGAAGCCCTCGCGGAAGCTGTCGGCATTGATGTCGAGCATCATGACGACGAACAGGAACAGCACCATCACCGCGCCCACGTACACCAGCACCAGCGTGATGGCCAGGAACTCGGCGCGCAGCATCATCCAAAGGCACGAGGCGCTGAAGAACGCGAGCACCAGGAACAGCACCGCGTGCACCGTGCTGCGCGCCGTGATGACGCGGAAGGCGGCAAACAGCAGCACCGTCGAGAAGACGTAGAACAGAGCGGTGATCGTGGTCATGTGTCGTGGGCGCGCAGGGGCGGCAGGCCGGTCAACGGTACTTCGCGTCGGCCGCGCGGTTGGCGGCGATCTCGGCCTCGTAGCGGTCACCCACCGCCAGCAGCATGTCCTTGGTGAAGTAGAGGTCGCCGCGCTTTTCGCCGTGGTATTCGAAGTGGTGCGTCTCGACGATCGAATCGACCGGGCAGCTTTCCTCGCAGAAGCCGCAGAAGATGCACTTCGTGAGGTCGATGTCGTAGCGCGTGGTGCGGCGGCTGCCGTCGGCACGCACTTCGCTTTCGATGGTGATGGCCAGCGCCGGGCACACCGCCTCGCAGAGCTTGCAGGCGATGCAGCGCTCTTCGCCGTTCTCGTAACGGCGCAGCGCGTGCAGGCCGCGGAAGCGCGGCGACAGCGGCGTCTTCTCTTCCGGGAACTGGATCGTGATGTTCTTGGCCAGGAAGTAGCGGCCCGTGAGCCTCATGCCCTTGAACAGTTCGACCAGCAGCATGCTGGAGAAGACATCCTTGATGGCGGTGAAGGTGGACATCGTCACCTCACGTCCAGATGTTGAACGGGGACTGGATCCACAGGCCGACGACGACCAGCCAGACCAGCGTCACCGGGATGAAGATCTTCCAGCCCAGTCGCATGATCTGGTCGTAGCGGAAACGCGGGAAGGTGGCGCGCACCCACAGGAACATCGTGACCACCACGAAGACCTTGATGGCGAGCCAGATCCAGCCGGGGATGAAGTCGAGCAAGCCCAGCGGCGGCAGCCAGCCGCCCAGGAACAGCAGCACGGTCAGCGTGCTGACCAGGATCATGTTCGCGTATTCGGCCAGGAAGAACATCGCGAACGACATGCCCGAGTATTCGATCATGTGGCCGGCGACGATCTCCGATTCGCCTTCGACGACGTCGAAGGGGTGGCGGTTGGTTTCCGCCAGGCCGGCGATGAAGAAGACGACGAAGATCGGCAGCAGTGGCAGCCAGTTCCAGGACAGGATGCCGACGCCGCGGTCGGCGAACAGGCCCTGGCCCTGCAGCATGACGATCTCGGTCATGTTCATGGTCGCCGAGACCATCAGCACGACGACCAGGCAGAAGCCCATCGCGATCTCGTAGCTGACCATCTGCGCGCTGGCGCGCAAGGCGCCCAGGAAGGCGTACTTGGAGTTGCTGGCCCAGCCGGCGATGATCACGCCGTAGACCTCCAGCGAGGTGATCGCCATCAGGAACAGCAGGCCGGCGTTGACGTCGGCCAGTACCGTCTCGGGGCCGAAGGGCACCACCGCCCAGGCCGCCAGCGCCGGCATGATGGTCATCACCGGTCCCAGGAAGAACAGGCCCTTGCTGGCCGCCGTCGGACGGATGATCTCCTTGAAGATCAGCTTCACCGCATCGGCGATGGGCTGCAGCGACCCGCCTGGGCCGACGCGGTTGGGGCCGAGCCGGATCTGCGTGTAGCCGATGCCCTTGCGTTCCCACAGCGTGAGGTAGGCGACACAGATCATCAGCGGCAGCACCACCGCGACGATCTTCACCAGGGTCCACAGCACCAGCCACAGCGTGGGGCCGAGGGCGGCGTTGGCGGCTTGATGGAGGGCGTCGAACATCGCGCTCAGACCTTCTCGACGCCGACGGCGCCGAACATCGCACCCAGCGCCGCGGTGGCCGGGTGGCCGGCGGCGATGCGCACGGCACCTGCGGCCATCGAGCTGTCTTCACGTGCCGGCAGCACGACGGCGCCCAGGCCCTGTGTCACCAGCACCCTGCCACCGGGCACCATGCCCATTTGATGCCACAGCGCCGAAGGCACGCCGACCACGGGATCGCGTGCGTCGGCGGTGAGCTGCAGCGAAGCGGCGCGGCGCACCAGCGAGTCGACGGCGTAGATCGGCACGTCGGAAACGCGCTGCAGGCCCACGCTGGCGGCGGGTGCCGCGGTCGGCACAGCGGCACGGTTGTCCAGGCGCGACGCCAGCGCGGCAAGATCGCCCAGCGCCTCGGCACGCACGTCTTCCGCAGACTGGTGGTCGAAGCCGGCCAGCCCGAGCAGGTTGCCCAGCACACGCAGCACCTTCCACGCCGGCCGTGTTTCGCCCAGCGGCCTGACGACGCCGTGGAAGGTCTGCACACGCCCTTCGGCGTTGACGTAGGTGCCGGCGGTTTCGGTGAACGGCGCAATCGGCAGCATGACGTCGGCGACGTCGGCCGCCGCGTCCTTAAACGGCGTCAGCGCCACGACCAGGCCCGACGCGGCCAGTGCCGAGCGCGCCGCGGCGGCGTCGGCGCTGTCGAGCACAGGCTCGGTGTTCAGCAGCAGCAGTGCCTTCATCGGCCGGCTCAGCATCTGGCCGGCGTGCAGGCCGCCGGCGCCGGGCAAGGCAGCGACGAGTTGCGCGCCGACGCCGTTGCCGGCCTCGCCCAGGTAGCCGCAGCTGGCGCCGGTGTGTTCGGCGATCCAGGCGGCCAGCGCCAGCAGTCGCGAAGCGTGCGGGTGCTGCGCCGCCGCGTTGCCCAGCAGGACGGCCTTGCGTTCGCCGGACAACAGCGCGTCGGCAACGGCCTGCGCATGAGGGCCGGGGTTGGCCGGCAGCGGTGCAGGCGCGCCACGCGCCCTGGCCACCGCGGCGGCCACGTCGGCCAGCTGGGCCAGCCATGACGCCGGCGCGGCGGTCAGCGTGGCGGCCACCGGCATCGCCCAGTCGTCGTGCACCGCGTGCAGGCTCATCACCCTGGCGCCATGACGTACGGCCTGGCGCAGGCGCTGGGCCAGCAGCGGGTGATCCTTGCGCAGGAAGGAGCCGATGACGAAGGCGCGGTCCAGCTTGGCCAGCGACGCGATCGAGGTGCCCAGCCAGCGCGCGTGCCCGGCCGGCGCGGCGTTGGCGAAGTCAGCGTGTCGCGTGCGGTGGTCGATGTTCTCGCTGCCGAGACCGCGCACCAGCCGGGCCAGCAGGTGCAGCTCTTCGGTGGTCGAAGAAGCATGGCCGATGGCACCGATGCCGGCACCGGGCTCGGCGGCACCGAACTCGGCCTGCACGCGCTTCAGCCCGTCGGCCACGAAAGCCAGTGCAGTGTTCCAGTCCACCGCCCGCCAGGCCCCGCCCTGCTTGATCATCGGCTGCGTCAGCCGCGACCCGCTGTTCAGGGCCTCGTAGCTGAAACGGTCGCGGTCGGCGAGCCAGCACTCGTTGACGTCCTCGCTTTCCAGTGGCACCACGCGCATCACGCGGCCGGCCTTGACCTGCACGATGAGGTTGGCGCCGACGCTGTCGTGCGGGCTGACCGACTTGCGGCGCGACAGCTCCCAGGTGCGCGCGCTGTAGCGGAAGGGCTTGCTGGTCAGCGCCCCCACCGGGCAGATGTCGATCATGTTGCCCGACAGTTCGCTGTCGATGGTGCGGCCGGCGAGGGTGGTGATCTCGCTGTGCTCGCCGCGGTGGATCATGCCGAGCTCCATCACGCCGGCCACTTCCTGGCCGAAGCGCACGCAGCGTGTGCAGTGGATGCAGCGGCTCATCTCCGCCATCGAGATCAGCGGACCGACGTCCTTGTGGAAGACGACGCGCTTCTCTTCCGTGTAGCGCGAGGCGCTGGCGCCGTAGCCCACCGCCAGGTCCTGCAGCTGGCATTCGCCGCCCTGGTCGCAGATGGGGCAGTCCAGCGGGTGGTTGATGAGCAGGAACTCCATCACCGACTTCTGCGCCTTGACGGCCTTGTCGCTCTTGCTGCGCACCACCATGCCGTTGGTGACCGGCGTGGCGCAGGCCGGCATCGGCTTGCGCATCTTCTCGATGTCGACCAGGCACATGCGGCAGTTGGCCGCGATGCTGAGTTTCTTGTGATAGCAGAAGTGCGGGATGTAGGTGCCCGCTGCGTCGGCGGCATGCATCACCATGCTGCCCTCCGCGACGCTGACCCTCTTGCCGTCGAGTTCGATTTCGATCATGAATTCACTCCCTCTCCCTCTGGGAGAGGGGTCGGGGTGAGGGCAACTCCCTCTCCCTCTGGGAGAGGGGTCGGGGTGAGGGTTGCCGGAGCGGCCACCATGCAGCACTTGTGTTCGACGTGGTACGCGAATTCGTCGCGGAAGTGCTTGAGCATGCCCTGCACCGGCATCGCGGCGGCGTCGCCCAAGGCGCAGATGGTGCGGCCCTTGATGTTTTCGGCCACCGAATCGAGCAGGTCCAGGTCCTCGGCGCGACCCTTGCCGTGTTCGATGCGGTCGACCAGCCGCCACAGCCAGCCCGTGCCTTCGCGGCAGGGCGTGCACTGGCCGCAGCTTTCGTGCTGGTAGAAGTAGCTCAGCCGCAGCAGGCTCCTGACCATGCAGCGGGTCTCGTCCATCACGATGACGGCGCCCGAACCAAGCATCGAGCCGGCCTTGGCGATGGCGTCGTAGTCCATCGTCAGGTCCATCATCGTCTTCGCGGGCAGCACCGGCGCCGACGAGCCGCCGGGGATCACGGCCTTGAGCGCGCGGCCGCCCTTCACACCACCGGCCAGCTCCAGCAGCGTGGCGAACGGCGTGCCGAGCGGGACCTCGAAGTTGCCGGGCCGCTCGACGTCACCCACCACGCTGAAGATCTTGGTGCCGCCGTTGTTCGGCTTGCCGCACTCCAGGTAGGCCTGGCCGCCGTGGTTGATGATC
This sequence comes from Rubrivivax sp., assembly GCA_030680415.1. GTDB lineage: Bacteria > Pseudomonadota > Gammaproteobacteria > Burkholderiales > Burkholderiaceae_C > Rubrivivax. The sequence goes on along the minus strand of JAUXVE010000063.1, from coordinate 49,430 downwards.
CACGGCACCGCGGCAAAGGTCTCGGTGTTGTTGATCGTCGTCGGCTTGCCGTAGAGGCCGAAGCTGGCCGGGAACGGCGGCTTGAAACGCGGCTGGCCCTTCTTGCCTTCCAGGCTTTCCAGCAGCGCCGTTTCCTCGCCGCAGATGTAGGCGCCGAAACCGTGGTGCGCGTGCAACTCGAAGCTGAATTGGCTGCCCAGGATGCGCTCGCCCAGACAGCCGGCAGCCCGCGCCTCTTCCAGCGCCTGCTCGAAGCGTTCGTAGATCTCGAAGATCTCGCCGTGGATGTAGTTGTAGCCCGTCTTCACGCCCATAGCGTAGGCGGCGATGGCCATGCCTTCGATGACGATGTGCGGGTTGTAGGCCAGCAGGTCGCGGTCCTTGCAGGTGCCGGGTTCGCCTTCGTCTGAATTGCAGACCAGGTACTTGGGCCCCGGGTACTGGCGCGGCATGAAGCTCCACTTCAGCCCGGTGGGGAATCCCGCGCCGCCGCGGCCGCGCAGTGCGCTGAGCTTGACCTCGGCGATGACCTGGTCGGGGGACATGCCGGCCTCGCCCTCGGGCTGGTCCACGCCCAGGATCTTCTTCAGCGCCGAGTAGCCGCCGCGCGCCAGGTAGTCCTGCAGCCGCCAGTTGCGGCCGTCCAGGCCGGCGTAGATCTGCGGCTGGATGTGGCGGCCATGAAAGCAGGTCTGCTGCCCCGTGGTCTTGAAGCGGGAGAGATCGATCATGGTCGGTCCCGCGATGCGCCGCTCGCGACGTCGGCGTCACGCAGCATGTCGATCAGTTCGTCCAGCCGCTCGTCGTTCATGAAGCTGAGCATCTCGCGGTCGTTGACCAGCATCACCGGCGCATCGGCGCAGGCACCCAGGCATTCGCTGGGCTGCACGGTGAAACGCCCGTCGATGGTGGTGCCATAAGGCTCGACGCCGAGCTTGCTGCACAGGTGCCCGAGCGCCTTGTCGCCGTTGCGCAACTGGCAGGGCAGATTGGTGCAGACGTTGAGCTTGAACTTGCCCACCGGCTGCTGGTTGTACATGTTGTAAAAGGTCGTGACCTCGTGTACCGCGATCGGCGCCATGCCCAGAACGGCGGCGATGGCGTCCTCGGCGGCGGTCGAGACATGGCCCTGCTCGTGCTGCACGATGGCCAGGCAGGCCATCACGGCCGATGGCTTCTGGTCGGCAGGGTACTTGGCGACTTCGCGTGCGAAGCGCGCGAGCGTGGATTCGGAAAACGTCATCTGTCGATCTCGCCGAACACGATGTCCATGGTGCCGATGATCGCCACCGCGTCGGCGATCATGTGGCCGCGCGTCATCTCGTCCAGCGCTGCCAGGTGCGCGAAACCGGGGGCGCGGATCTTCAGCCGGTAGGGCTTGTTGGCGCCGTCGCTGACGAGGTAGATGCCGAACTCGCCCTTGGGGTGCTCGACCGCCGCGTAGGCCTCGCCCTCGGGCACGTGCATGCCCTCGGTGAAGAGCTTGAAGTGGTGGATCAGCTCTTCCATGTTGGACTTCATGTCCACGCGCGAAGGCGGCGCCACCTTGTGGTTGGCGGTGATGACCGGGCCCGGGTGGTCGCGCAACCAGGCCACGCACTGCTGGATGATGCGGTTGCTCTGGCGCATCTCCTCGACGCGCACCAGATAGCGGTCGTAGGTGTCGCCGCCGGTGCCCACGGGCACGTCGAAGTCCATGCGCTCGTAGACATCGTAGGGCTGCATCTTGCGCAGGTCCCAGGCGATGCCCGAGCCGCGCAGCATGGGGCCGGTGAAGCCGAGGTTGAGCGCGCGCTCGGGCGTGACGACGCCGATGCCCACCGTGCGCTGCTTCCAGATGCGGTTGTCGGTGAGCAGGGTCTCGTATTCGTCGACGTACTTCGGGAAGCGCTTGGTGAAGTCGTCGATGAAGTCCAGCAGCGTGCCCGAGCGGGTGTCGTTCAAGGCCTTGACGGCCTTCTCGTTCTTGATGCGGCTGACCTTGTACTGCGGCATCGAATCGGGCAGGTCGCGGTAGACGCCGCCCGGGCGGAAGTAGGCGGCGTGCATGCGCGCGCCGCTCACCGCCTCGTACATGTCGAACAGGTCTTCGCGCTCGCGGAAGCAGTAGATGAAGATGTTCATCGCACCGCAGTCCAGCCCGTGCGCGCCCAGCCACAGCAGGTGGTTGAGCAGCCGCGTGATCTCGCTGAACATGACGCGGATGTACTGCGCGCGCTCGGGCACGTCCACGCCCAGCAGCTTCTCGATCGCCAGGCAGTAGGCGTGCTCGTTGCACATCATCGACACGTAGTCCAGCCGGTCCATGTAGGGCAGCGCCTGGATGTAGGTCTTGCTCTCGGCGAGCTTCTCGGTGGCGCGGTGCAGCAGCCCGATGTGCGGGTCGGCACGCTGGATGACCTCACCGTCGAGCTCGAGCACCAGCCGCAGCACACCGTGCGCCGCCGGGTGCTGGGGCCCGAAATTGAGCGTGTAGTTCTTGATCTCGGCCATGGTCAGGGCACATCGCCATAGTTTTCTTCACGCACCACGCGCGGCACGATCTCGCGCGGCTCGATCGTCACCGGCTGGTAGATCACGCGCTTCTTCTCGGGGTCGTAGCGCATCTCGACGTGGCCTGTGGTCGGGAAGTCCTTGCGCATCGGGTGGCCGATGAAGCCGTAGTCGGTGAGGATGCGGCGCAGGTCGAGGTGGCCGTCGAAAATGATGCCGTAGAGGTCGAAGGCCTCGCGCTCGAACCAGTTGGCCGATGCCCAGAGCTCGTTCACCGACGCCACCAACGGCACGTCGTCGTCGGGCGCGAAGACCTTCAGCCGCACGCGCCAGTTGTGCTTGACGGACAACAGGTGCACCACGACGCAGTAGCGCGGGCCGTCCCAGGGCTGGTTGCGATAGTCGGAATAGTCCACGCCGCAGAGGTCGACGAGTTGCTCGAAGTGCAGCGCGGGGTCGTCGCGGAACACGCGGGCGACGTCGAGGTAGGCGCTGGCGGGCACGGTGACGGTGATCTCGCCGAAGTCGCGCACCAACTTGCCCCTGCCCTCGCCCAGGGCGTCGGGAAGTGCGGCCTGCAGGGCCGCTTGCAGCGTGTCGAGCTTGAGCGTCATCGTCGCGGTCCGGGGTCGGGGCTCAGAGGTTGAGAGGCCATCCCATGCACCCGCGCAGGGGTGACCAAGGGCCCTGAGCAAGGCGCAGCGCGCCGCCCGCACTGACGTGCGGGCAAGCGATGCAACGCCGCGCAGGGCCCTTGGGTACCCCTGCCCTACGGGTAAGCCCCCAGAACAGCCGCACTCCGCGTTGCAAATGCTCGCCGGGGCCCCACCCCGGCTGCGCTTTGCGCCTTGATTGCGGCTGTTCTGGGGGCTTACGCGGGTGCATGGGATGGCCTCTCAACCTCTCAACGCGCGATGGTGTTCTCGCGCCGGATCTTGGCCTGCAACTGCAGGATGCCGTAGAGCAGCGCCTCGGCCGTGGGCGGACAGCCCGGCACGTAGACGTCCACCGGCACGATGCGGTCGCAGCCGCGCACCACCGAATAGCTGTAGTGGTAGTAGCCGCCGCCGTTGGCGCACGAGCCCATGCTCAGCACCCAGCGCGGCTCGGCCATCTGGTCGTAGACCTTGCGCAAGGCCGGCGCCATCTTGTTGCACAGCGTACCGGCGACGATCATGAGGTCGCTCTGGCGCGGGCTGGGGCGGAACAGCATGCCGAAGCGGTCGATGTCGTAGCGTGCCGCGCCGGCGTGCATCATCTCCACGGCGCAGCAGGCCAGGCCGAAGGTCATCGGCCACAAGGACCCGGTCTTCGACCAGTTGATCAGGGTGTCGATCTTCGTCGTGACGAAGCCTTCCTTGAGTACGCCTTCGATGCCCATGTCTTTGACTCCAGGTGAGCCGCAGCTCATTCCCAATCGAGCGCGCCCTTCTTCCATTCGTAGGCGAAGCCCACGACGAGGATGGCAAGGAAGACCATCATGGCCCAGAAGCCCATCGCGCCGATGTCGCGCAGTGCCACTGCCCATGGGAAGAGAAAGGCGATCTCCAGGTCGAACAGGATGAACAGGATCGCCACCAGGTAGTAGCGCACGTCGAACTTCATGCGCGCGTCCTCGAAGGCCTCGAAGCCGCACTCGTAGGGGCTGTTCTTTTCGACGTCGGGCCGGTTCGGCCCGAAGACGAAGCCGATGAGCTGCGGCACCACGCCCACCGCGACACCCACCAGGATGAACAGGATCACGGGCAGGTAGGTTTGCAGGTCCATGACTCTGTCAGACTCCCGTCAGGTCGTACGCGGCCGCAAAAAAGCGCGCCCTGCGGACACCACCTTGCGGCGGCGGCGCACCGGCGCGCCCGGCTGTCACTTCACAATCCCTGGTGCCGACGGCGAGACTCGAACTCGCACAGCTTTCGCCACTACCCCCTCAAGATAGCGTGTCTACCAGTTTCACCACGTCGGCACGACGTCACTCTTGCTTGCATCCAGCCCGGCTTGCATGAGGGACACCGCGCCCCGGACAACAACAAATTCTAGCCTCAATTCATGGCCCTTCCGGCCTGTGCAGGGGGCTAGCGCGAGCCGGGTTCCGATGCTGCCGGCGCGGGCACCGGCATGACGACCGGTGCGGTGCCGGGAATGGCCCCGGTGGCTGGCGCACTGGCCGCCGGCGCGGCGCGGTCGAGCACGCTGCCGCTTTCAACGGTGTTGCGCACGCTGGCGTTGTTGCCGAGGTAGGCCAGGGCCAGCGTGCAGCAGAAGAAGACGGTGGCCAGCGCGGCGGTCGAGCGCGACAGGAAATTCGCGCTGCCGGTGGCGCCGAACAGGCTGCCGGAAGCGCCGCTGCCGAAAGACGCCCCCATGTCGGCGCCCTTGCCGTGCTGGATCAGCACGAGGCCGATCATGGCCAGTGCCGACAGCAGCTGCACCGCCAGGATCAGGGTCATCCAGATTTGCATGATCGAAAAATCTCCAATGTGGGGCTCAGTGCCTCTGAAGGCTCAACCAGCGGCGCGGCAGATGGCGATGAAGTCTGCCGCCTTCAGCGACGCGCCGCCGATGAGGCCGCCGTCGATGTCGGCTTGTGCGAAGAGCGTGGCGGCGTTGTCGGGCTTGACGCTGCCGCCGTAGAGGATCTTCATGGCCGCGCCATGCCCGGTGGCGGCCTGCAGCTGGGCGCGCAGCACGGCGTGCACGGCCTGCGCCTGTTCGGGCGACGCGGTGCGGCCGGTGCCGATGGCCCACACCGGCTCGTAGGCCACCACCATCTCGGCCGCGCAGTGCGCCAGTTGGTGGATGACGACCGAGAGCTGGCGCTTGACGACGTCTTCGGTCTCACCGGCCTCGCGCTCGGCCAGCGTCTCGCCGACGCAGACCACCGGCGTCACGCCGCGGGCCAGAGCGGCCTGGGCCTTGCGCGCCACCAGCGCGTCGCTTTCGGCGTGGTAGGCGCGGCGCTCCGAGTGGCCCACGATGACATAGCGGCAGCCGCACTCGGCCAGCATCGCCGCCGACACCTCGCCGGTGTAGGCGCCCTGCTCGTGTGCCGACACGTCCTGAGCGCCCCAGCGGATGTCACTGCCAGCCAGCGTGGCCGCGGTCTCGTTGAGGTAGACGTAAGGCACGCACACCGCCACGTCGGCACCGAAGGGCCGCGCGCCCAGCAGCGCTGCCAGCAACTCGGCATTGGCCGGGCGGCTGCCGTGCATCTTCCAGTTTCCGACCACCAGCTTGCGTTGCATCTGCGGCTCCTACGCTGACCAGGAAAGGACGATCTTGCCGACGTGCGTGCTCGATTCCATCAGCGCGTGCGCCTCGGCCGCCCTGGCGGCCGGGAAGACCTGGTGGATCACGGGCTTGACACGGCCGGACACGAGCAGCGGCCAGACACGCGCGTGGAGTTCGCGCGCCAGCGCGGCCTTGTAGGCCAGCGGCCGCGGCCGCAGCGTCGAGCCGCTGATCGTCAGCCGCTTGCGCAGTACCAGGCCCGCGTCGATCTGCGCCGCGGTACCGCCCTGCACGGCGATGATCGCCAGCCGTCCGTCTTCGGCCAGGCACTCCAGTTCGCGCCCGACATAGTCGCCGGCCACCATGTCGAGCGCGACGTCGGCGCCGCGGCCGCCGGTCAGGCGCTTCGTTTCGGCGACGAAATCCTGCGTGCGGTAGTTGATGGCATGGTCGGCGCCCAGCGCCAGGCAGGCGGCGCACTTGTCGTCGCTGCCGGCGGTGACGATGACGCGCGAGCCGAGCGCCTTGGCCAGCTGGATGGCGGTGACGCCGATGCCGCTGGCGCCGCCCTGCACCAGCAGCGTCTCGCCCGGCTGCAGCCGCGCGATGCTGAACACGTTCTGCCACACCGTGAAAACCGTCTCGGGCAGGCTCGCCGCCTCGACCATGTTCAGGCCCCTGGGCAGCGGCAGGCACTGGCCCAGGGGCGCCACGCACAACTCGGCATAACCGCCTCCGGCCACCAGCGCGACGACGGCGTCGCCCAGCGCCAGCCCGGCGGCGGCCAGGTCCTGCGGCGCACCGCCGGCCACTGTGCCGGCGACCTCGAGCCCGGGCAGGTCGGTCACGCCCGGCGGCATCGGGTACAGCCCCTTGCGCTGCAGCACGTCGGGCCGGTTGATGCCCGAAGCCTGCACGGCGATCAGCAGTTCACCCGGCGCCGGCACCGGGTCGGGGCGCTGCGTTTCGCACAGCACCTCCGGCGGGCCGAAGCGGGTGATCTCGATGGCTCGCATCGGGCCGCTTATTCCTGGCGCTCGGGCGTGCTGCCGCCGGCGTCGGGCACGGCGGCGGCCGGCGCCTCGAAGGCCGGTGCCTCGGGCGCGGCATCGCTGCGCTCGCGCGGCTCACGGGGTTCACGCGGCTCGCGGCGCGGGCCGCGGTCGCCTCGGCCACCGCGGTCGCCGCGGTCGCCGAAGTCGCGGCGCGGGCGCTCTTCCTCGACATAACCTTCGGGCCGATCGAGCAGCGCCTTCATGCTCAGCTTGATGCGGCCCTTTTCGTCGGTCTCCAGCACCTTGACCTTGACGATCTGGCCTTCCTTGAGCAGATCGGTGACGTTCTCGACGCGGTGGTGCGCGATCTGGCTGATGTGCAGCAGCCCGTCCTTGCCGGGCAGGATGTTGACCAGCGCGCCGAAGTCCAGGATCTTGGTGATCGCGCCTTCGTAGACCTTGCCGACCTCTGCTTCGGCCGTGATCTCGGCGATACGCTTGAGCGCGAAGGCGGCGCGGTCGGCGTCGGTGGAGGCCACCGTGATGGTGCCGTCTTCGGCGATGTCGATCGTGCAGCCGGTTTCCTCGGTCAGCGCGCGGATGGTGGCGCCGCCCTTGCCGATGACGTCGCGGATCTTTTCCGTGTTGACCTTCATCGTGTACAGGCGTGGGGCAAAGGGGCTCACCTCTTCCTTGGCACCGCCCACCGCCTCGACCATCTTGCCCAGGATGTGCAGGCGCGCTTCCTTGGCCTGCGCCAGCGCCACCTGCATGATCTCCTTGGTGATGCCCTGGATCTTGATGTCCATCTGCAGCGCCGTGATGCCGCCGTTGGTGCCGGCGACCTTGAAGTCCATGTCGCCGAGGTGATCCTCGTCGCCCAGGATGTCGGTCAGCACCGCGAAGCGGTTGCCTTCCTTGATGAGGCCCATCGCGATGCCGGCCACGTGCGCCTTCAGCGGCACGCCGGCGTCGAGCAGGCTCAGGCAGCCGCCGCAGACGCTGGCCATCGAAGACGAGCCGTTGCTTTCGGTGACCTCGGACACGATGCGCATCGTGTACGGGAAGTCTTCCTTCTTCGGCAGCACGGCCAGCAGGGCGCGCTTGGCGAGCCGGCCGTGGCCGATCTCGCGCCGCTTGGGCGTGCCGAAGCGGCCCGCTTCGCCGGTGGCGAACGGTGGCATGTTGTAGTGCAGCATGAAGTTGTCGGTGAAGTCACCCGACAGCGCGTCGATGCGCTGTGCGTCGCGTTCGGTGCCCAGCGTGGCCACCACCAGTGCCTGCGTTTCGCCGCGCGTGAACAGCGCCGAACCGTGGGTGCGCGGCAGCACGCCGGAGCGGATCTCGATCGGACGCACGGTGCGGGTGTCGCGACCGTCGATACGCGGCTCGCCGGCCAGGATCTGGCCACGCACCAGACGCGATTCGATGTCGAACAGCAGCGACTCGACCTTCACGCTGTCGAAGGCCACGCCTTCAGCCTTGAGCGTTTCCATCACGCCGGCGTAGGCATCGCGGCAGGCCTGCGTGCGCGCCTGCTTGCTGCGGATCTGGTAGGCGGCGCGCAGCGGCTCCTCGGCCAGCGCCGCGACCTTGGCGATGAAGGCCTCGTCCTTGGCCGGACCCTGCCAGTTCCATTCCGGCTTGCCGGCCTCGCGCACCAGCTCGTTGATGGCGGCAACGGCGATGTTGCCCTGCTCGTGGCCGAAGACCACGGCGCCCAGCATCACCTCTTCGGTGAGCTGGTCGGCATCGGATTCCACCATCAGCACGGCAGCTTCGGTGCCGGCGACGACGAGGTCGAGAGCGCTCTCGGCGAGCTGCGTCTTGCCCGGGTTGAGCACGTATTCGCCGTTGATGTAGCCCACGCGCGCGGCGCCGATGGGGCCGTTGAAGGGGATGCCGCTGATGGCCAGCGCGGCGCTGGTGCCGATCATCGCGGCGATGTCGGCCGGCACCTCGGGGTTCAGGCTCAGCACATGGATGATGACCTGGACTTCGTTGTAGAAGCCGTCCGGGAAAAGCGGGCGGATCGGGCGGTCGATGAGGCGGCAGATCAGGGTCTCGGCCTCGCTCGGCCGGCCTTCACGCTTGAAGAAGCTGCCGGGGATCCTGCCGGCGGCGTAGCTCTTTTCGGTGTAGTCCACCGTCAGCGGCAGGAAGTCCTGCCCTGGCTTGGAGTCGGTCCGGGCCACCACGGTGGCGAGCACCACGGTGTCGTCGATGTTGACGATGACGGCGCCGCTGGCCTGGCGCGCGATCTCGCCGGTTTCCAGCGTGACCTGGTGCGGGCCCCAGGGGAAGGTCTTGGTGATCTTGTTGAACATGCTCATGCGGAGGTCTCCTGGACAGGGGGCAGCGCAATGCCATTCCATGGCGGCCCGTAAACGAGGCTTCGGTGGAATGACACAGCAATGCGGCCCGGGTGAATGAACTTGCCGGGGCCGCACCAGTGCGACCCCATTGAGGGCTCTACTTGCGCAGGCCGAGCTTGGCGATCAGCGCCGTGTAGCGCTGGGCGTCCTTTTCCTTGAGGTAGGAGAGCAGGCGCTTGCGCTGGTTGACCATGCGTACCAGGCCACGGCGGCCATGGTGGTCCTTCAGGTGCTGCTTGAAGTGCGGCGTCAGTTCGTTGATGCGTGCGGTGAGCAGCGCAACCTGCACTTCGGGGGAGCCGGTGTCCGCAGCGCCACGGGCGTGGGCCTGGACGATCTCGGCCTTGGCGGCGGTGGCCATGGTCATGCGATTTCCTTGGGTTGCTCTTGGAAACCGCCGTGCCAGCGCGAAAGAGCGCCTGGCCACGGTTTCCGGGTTGACTTGCGGCCGCCAGTGAAACCAACCGACGCCGTGCTCTCCCCGCAAAGGGAGCTTTTGATTATAGCCGCATCGCGGCCGCCAGCCGCTGCAGCCCCTGGTCCAGCCGCGCCGGGTCGCGCGAGGCGAAGCACCAGCGCAGCCAGCCCTCGCCCTCGGGTCCAAAGGCCACGCCCGGTGCCAGCCCCAGCCCGTGGTCGGACACCAGCCGCTTGGCGAAGGCCAGCGAGTCATCCTCGCCTTCGACGCTGAAGAAGGCGTACAAGCCACCCGCAGGGCTGGCCACAGTGACGCCGGGCAAGACCTGCAATCCCGTTACCAGGCGGTCGCGGCAGGCCTGCAGGCGCGCGACGAGCCCGGGCGCGAAGTGGTCGGCCAGCGCCAGCGCCGCCAGCCCGCCACGCTGCACGAACACAGGCGCGCAGGAGCTGTTGAATTCCAGCAGCTTGCCGGCGGCTTCCATCGCGCTGGTCGGCAGCACCAGCCAGCCCAGGCGCCAGCCTGTCATCAGGAAGGTCTTGCTGAAGCTGTGCACGACGACCAACCGGTCGTCGGGCGCTGCGACGTCGAGGAACGAGGGTGCTGCCGGGGGTGCGACCCCCAGGGCGCCTGCGGCGGCGCCGAAGTGGATCCTCTCGTACACCTCGTCGGCCACGATCCAGGTGCCGGTGCGGCGGCAGTGCGCCAGCAGGGCCTGCTGCTCGGACCGCGTGAGCGTCCAGCCGGTGGGATTGTTGGGCGCGTTGACGAGCAGCACGCGCGTGCGCGGCGTCACCGCAGCCAGCAGTTTCTGCAGATCGAGCTGCCACGCACCGGCATGCGGCCGCAGCGACACGCGCGTGACGCTGGCGCCCAGGATCAGCGGCTGCGCGGTCAGGTTGGGCCACACCGGGACCACCGCAACGACCTCGTCACCGCTGCCCACCAGCAGCTGCATCGCCAGCATCAGCGCGCTCACGCCCGACGAGGTGACGGCAATGCGCCCGGCGTCCAGCGGCCCGTGCAGCGCGCTGGCGTAGGCGGCGATGGCCTCGCGCAGTTCGGGCAGGCCGAGGTTGTGCGAATAGAAGGTCTCGCCGCGCGCCAGCGAGTCGGCAGCGGCCTGCCGGATGGGCTCGGGCGTGACTTCGTCGCTCTCGCCGAACCAGAAAGCGAGGACATCGTCGCGCCCGATGCCGGCGTTGGCCACTTCACGGATCTTGGAGCCCGGCAGGGCCCGGATGGCGTCGCGCATCGATGGACTTTCAGTCGGGCCGCTTCATGCGGCAAAGGGCCGACAGGTTGCGTCGGCTTTGATGGGCGTCAAAGGGGGTGCGCTGGCTGCGTGGCATCGGCTGCCTGGCCGATGCCCGCGGTTGCCGGCGCGGTGATCTCGTCGAGCGGCCAGCGTGGCCGCACGTCGAAGGCGCCGTCGCGGCGCAGGTCGGCCAGGCCGTGTTGCAGGCGCAGCGCGGCGGCCAGGGCAATCATCGCGCCGTTGTCGGTGCACAGCGCAAGCGGCGGGTAGTAGACATGTGCACCCAGGCGTTTCGCGCCGGCATCGAGTTTTTCGCGCAACTGCAGGTTGGCGCCGACGCCGCCGGCCACCACGAGGCGGCAGTTGTCGCTGTCCTGGAGGGCACGCAGGGACTTGGCCACCAGCACGTCGACGATGGCCGCCTGGGTCGACGCGGCCAGGTCGGCGCGTCCCTGCTCGCAGATGTTGGGGCCCAGCTTGCGCGCCTGCGTCATCACCGCCGTCTTGAGGCCGGCAAACGAGAAGTCGAGGTTGCCGCTGTGCAGCAGCGGCCGCGGCAGCGCAAAGGCTTCCGGGTTGCCGAAATCGGCCAGCCGCGCCAGCGCCGGCCCGCCCGGGTAGCCCAGGCCCAGCAGCTTGGCGCTCTTGTCGAAGGCTTCGCCGGCGGCGTCGTCGATGGTCTCGCCCAGCAGCGTGTAGCGGCCGACGCCGTCGACCTGCATCAGCTGCGTATGGCCGCCCGAAACGAGCAGCGCGATGAAGGGGAAATCCGGCGCTTCATCGCCCAGGAAAGGCGACAGCAGGTGGCCTTCCAGGTGGTGCACGCCCAGCGCCGGCTTGCCCAGCGCGGCAGCCAGCGCCACCGCCACCCCGGCGCCGACGAGCAACGCGCCGGCCAGGCCCGGCCCCCGCGTGTAGGCCACGAGGTCGACCTGATGCAGGCCGCAGCCGGCATCGGCGAGCACCTGGCGTGCCAGCGGCAGTACGCGCCGGATGTGGTCGCGCGAGGCCAGTTCGGGCACCACGCCACCATAGTCGGCATGCATGGCGGCCTGGCTGTGAAGCGCTTCGGCCAGCAGGCGCGGCGGGCCGTCCGCACGCGTTTCGACCAGTGCGACACCGGTCTCGTCGCACGACGATTCGAAACCCAGGACCTTCATCGGCAGGCAGTGTAGCGGCGGGGTGTTCAAGCTTGGCACAGCGCTTGCGTAAGCCGGAGCGACACCTTCGACCGGTGTCTGTCTGTCTCCTCGGCAGGGCAAGCGCGCTGGTCCGGCCCCTCGGCCGCAAGGCCGGGGGGTCTTTTTTCTTGGTGCACCGCGCACCGGTTCAGTGATTCTCGCGGGCGTAGTTGATCGTGTACTTGGGAATCTCGATCGTCACATCCTGGTTCGACAGGATCGCCTGGCAGCTCAGCCGCGAGGTCGGCGTCAGACCCCAGGCGCGGTCGAGCAGGTCTTCTTCGGACTCGTCCATTTCCCCCAGCGAGTCGTAGCCCTCCTTCACCACGACGTGGCAGGTGGTGCAGGCGCAGCTCATTTCGCAGGCGTGTTCGATGGCGATGCCGTTCTCGAGCAGCGCCTCGCAGATGGACGTGCCGGCGGGTGCCTCGATGGTGTCGCCCTGGGGGCAGTACTCGGCGTGCGGGAGGATGCGGATGATGGGCATGGTGTGGCTTCCGGGGTCAGACGTCGTCGACACGCCGGCCGGCCAGCGCCTGGCGGATGCCCTGGTTCATGCGCGCTGCGGCGAAGGCTTCGGTACCCAAGGCCAGCGCCTCGACGGCGGCTTCGATGGCGTGCGCGTCACTGCCGGTCGCGATGCCTTCGGTGTCGGCGGCCAGGGCTTCGATCGCCCGGCGCTCCTCGGCCGTCAGCAGCGCGCCGTCGGCGGCCAGTGCGGCGCGCGTGGCCAGCACCATGCGTTCGGCCTCCACCCGGGCCTCGCGCAACGAGCGCGCGGCCATGTCGTCTTCGGCGTGGCTGAAACCGTCCTTCAGCATCTGTGCGATCTGTTCGTCGGCCAGACCGTAGCTGGGCTTGACCGTGACCGCGGCTTCGACGCCCGTGGTCTGCTCGCGCGCGGACACGCTCAGCAGCCCGTCGGCGTCGACCTGGAAGGTGACGCGGATGCGCGCCGCGCCAGCCACCATGGGCGGGATGCCGCGCAGTTCGAAGCGCGCCAGCGAGCGGCATTCGCTGACCAGCTCGCGTTCCCCCTGCACGACGTGGATGGCCATCGCCGTCTGGCCGTCCTTGAAGGTGGTGAACTCCTGCGCCTTGGCCACCGGGATCGTGGTGTTGCGTTCGATCACGCGCTCGACCAGGCCGCCCATGGTCTCCAGCCCCAGCGACAAGGCGATCACGTCCAGCAGCAGCAGCTCGCCGTCTCGCGCATTGCCGGCCAGCGCATTGGCCTGGATCGCAGCGCCCAGCGCCACCACCTCGTCGGGGTCGACGTTGGTCAGCGCCTCACGGCCGAAAAGTTCACTCACCGCCGTGCGCACCAGCGGCATGCGCGTGCTGCCGCCGACCATGACCACGCCTTGTACTTCCTCGCGCGTCACCTTGCCGTCGCGCAGCACCTTGCGCACCGCGGCCAGCGTGCGGTCCACCAGCGGGCGCGCCAGTGCTTCGAGCTGGCTGCGGCCGACCGCCACGCGCAGCTCGCGCCCGGCGATCGCGGCCGACCAGTCGGCCGACTCGGCAGCGCTCAGCGCTTCCTTGGTGGCGCGTGCGGCGACCAGCGCGGCGCGTTTGTCCTGCGGCGTGTCGGCCGCGGCGCCGAGCGTGGCCAGCGCCCAGTCGGCCAAGGCATGGTCGATGTCGTCGCCGCCGAGCGCGGCGTCGCCGCCGGTGGCCACGACCTCGAACACGCCCTTGGTCAGCCGCAGCAGCGAGATGTCGAAGGTGCCGCCACCGAGATCGTAGACCGCGTACAGGCCCTCGCTGGCGTTGTCCAGGCCGTAGGCCACGGCCGCCGCGGTGGGTTCGCTGATCAGGCGCAGCACGTTCAGTCCCGCCAGTTGCGCGGCGTCCTTGGTGGCCTGGCGCTGCGCGTCGTCGAAATAGGCCGGCACCGTGATGACGGCACCGAACAGATCGGCGTCGAAGCTGTCCTCGGCGCGCTGGCGCAGCCGGGCCAGGATCTCGGCCGACACCTCGACCGGCGTCTTGACGCCTGCGCGCGTGGCCAGCGCCACCATGCCGGGCTGGTCGACGAACCGGTAAGGCAGCTTGTCGCGGCCGGCGATGTCGGCCAGCCGGCGGCCCATGAAGCGCTTGACCGAGACGATGGTGTTCTCGGCGTCGCCGGCCATCGCGCCGAGCGCGTCGTATCCGATCAGGCGCCGGCCGCCTTCGAGGTAGCGCACGGCGCTGGGCAGCAGCACCCGGCCCTGCTCGTCGGGCAGGCATTCGGCGACGCCGTGGCGCACGGCGGCGACCAGCGAATGCGTGGTGCCGAGATCGATGCCGACCGCCACACGCCGCTGGTGCGGGTCGGGCGCCTGGCCGGGTTCGGAGATCTGCAGCAGGGCCATGGCTGGGGTTCTATCGCGGAAGGGCCGGGTCGAGCGCGTCCAGGCGGCGCTCGATGTCCTGGCGAAAACGGTTCACGAACATGAGGGCGCGCACCTCGGCGGCAGCGGCCGGCGCGTCGCCCGCCACGTCGAGCAGGCGGGCCACTTCGGCCAGCATCCCGCGCTCGGTGGCGGCCACTTCGGCTTCCAGGCGCTCGACGGCGGCGGCACCGGCGGCTTCTTCGAGCGCCTCGCGCCACTGCATCTGCTGCATCAGGAAGGCCGTCGGCATGGCGGTGTTGTTCTCGGCCTCGATCGCCGCACCGCGGCGTTCGCACAGGTAGGCCGCGCGCTTGAGCGGATCCTTCAGACGCTGGTAGGCCTCGTTCACGCGCACCGCCCACTGCATGGCGATGCGCTGCGCCGCGGCGCCGTCGCCGGCAAAGCGGTCGGGGTGCACCTCGGCCTGCAGCTGGCGCCAGCGGGCGTCGAGGTCGGCACGGTCCAGCGCGTGCTGCTCGGGCAGCCCGAAGAGGGTGAAGTCGTCGTCGTCGAGCTTCATAAACGCTTGCCGTAGAAGACCGACAGGCCGTTGTCGGGGTAGCCGCCGAAGGCGGTGCGCCGACTGTAGCCGCAGCGTTCGTACAGGCGCACCGCTTCGGCCTGGTCACGGCCGGTCTCCAGCAGTGCCAGCGTGATGCCCTCGGCACGCAGCGAGTCCTCCAGCGCCTGCAGCAGCCGCGCGCCGATGCCGCGGCCGCGCCGCGCCGGGTCGACCATCATGCGTTTGACCTCGCCGTAGGAAACGCCGCCACTGGCCGGCTCGCCCGCCATGCGGCGCACGGCGCCGGTACCGACGAGCTGGCCGCCTTCGCGCGCCACGAAGAAGCCCACGTCTGGCGCCAGCAGTGCCTGCACATCGAGGATGTGGTTGGCCTCGGGCGGGTACAGCGATGCCAGGTAGCCGTCGAGCGCGCCGAGCAGGGCCGCCACCTCGGGCTGGTCGGGGCTTTCGCGGCGGATGACGATCTCGGCAGACATGGGTTGGTCAAGAAAAAGGCGCGACGTGCAAGCCGCGCCTGGCGTCGCGGCGTGACGTTCAGACGCGGAAGGACTCTCCACAGCCACAGCGATCCTTCTCACGCGGATTGTGGAACTTGAAGCCCTCGTTGAGGCCCTCGCGAACGAAGTCGAGCTCGGTGCCGTCGATGTAGGGCAGGCTCTTGGGGTCGACCAGCACCTTGACACCATGGTCCTCGAAGACCACGTCCTCGGGTGCGATCTCGTCGGCATACTCGAGCTTGTAGGCCAGGCCCGAGCAGCCCGTAGTCTTGACACCCAGCCGCACGCCCACGCCCTTGCCGCGCCGCGCGATGTAGCGCGACACATGCCGCGCCGCCGCCTCGCTCATAGTGACCGCCATGACCTGCCTCAGTGCGTTTGTGCCGCGGCCCCGTGCTTGGCCTTGTAGTCCTGCACCGCGGCCTTGATCGCATCTTCGGCCAGGATCGAGCAATGGATCTTGACCGGCGGCAAGGCCAGCTCTTCGGCGATCTGCGTGTTCTTGATCGTCATCGCCTCGTCGAGCGACTTGCCTTTGACCCATTCGGTGACCAGCGAGCTCGACGCGATGGCCGAGCCGCAGCCATAGGTCTTGAAGCGTGCGTCCTCGATCAGCCCGGTGCTGGGGTTGACCTTGATCTGCAGCTTCATCACGTCACCGCAGGCCGGCGCGCCGACCATGCCGGTGCCCACGCTGTCGTCGCCCTTGTCGAAGGAGCCGACGTTGCGCGGGTTTTCGTAGTGCTCGACGACTTTTTCGCTGTATGCCATTTGTTTGCTCCTAAGGGTTCAGTGTGCGGACCACTGGATCGAGTTGATGTCGATCCCGTCCTTGAACATTTCCCACAGCGGCGACAACTCGCGCAGCTTGGCCACGCGGTCCTGCAGCGTGTTCACCGCGTAGTCGATCTCGGCTTCGGTGGTGAAGCGACCGATCGTCATGCGCAGGCTGGAATGCGCCAGTTCGTCGCTGCGGCCCAGGGCGCGCAGCACGTAGCTGGGCTCCAGGCTGGCGCTGGTGCAGGCCGAACCGGAAGACACGGCAATGCCCTTCACGCCCATGATCAGCGATTCGCCTTCGACGTAGCTGAAACTGGCGTTGACGTTGTGCGGCACGCGGCGCTCGAGGTCGCCGTTGATGAACACCTGGTCGATCTTGCCGATGCCGTCGAGCAACCGCTTCTGCAGCATGCGGATGCGCTCGATCTCGGTGCCCATCTCGACCTTGGCGATGGCGTAGGCCTCGCCCATGCCGACGCACTGGTGCGTGGGCAGCGTGCCGCTGCGCATGCCGCGCTCGTGTCCGCCGCCGTGCATCTGCGCCTCGATGCGCACGCGCGGCTTGCGCCGCACGTACAGTGCGCCGATGCCCTTGGGGCCGTAGGTCTTGTGCGAGGCCAGGCTCATCAGGTCGACCGGCAGCGCGTCGATGTCGATGGCCACCTTGCCGGTGGCCTGCGCGGCGTCGACGTGCAGGAGGATGCCGCGCTCGCGGCACAGCGCGCCGATGGCCGGAATGTCCTGGATGACGCCGATCTCGTTGTTGACCAGCAGCACCGAGACCAGGATGGTGTCCTTGCGCAGCGCGGCCTTGAACTTGTCGAGGTCGAGCAGGCCGTTTTCCTGCACGTCGAGGTAGCTCACCTCGAAGCCCTGGCGCTCGAGTTCGCGCATGGTGTCGAGCACCGCCTTGTGCTCGGTCTTCAGGGTGACGAGGTGCTTGCCGCGAGCGCTGTAGAAATGCGCCGCGCCCTTGAGCGCCAGGTTGATCGATTCGGTGGCACCGCTGGTCCAGACGATCTCGCGCGGGTCGGCGTTGACCAGCGCGGCGACCTGGCCGCGCGCCTTCTCCACCGCCGCCTCGGCCTCCCAGCCCCAGGCGTGGCTGCGTGAAGCCGGGTTGCCGAAGTGTTCGCGCAACCAGGGAATCATGGCGTCGACGACGCGCGGGTCGCACGGCGTGGTGGCGCCGTAGTCCAGGTAGATGGGGAAGTGCGGGGTCATGATCTTGATGGCTTCGTCTCGACTACTTCGTGAACGTGGTCCCGAGGGCGAACACCGAATTCGGCGCCGTCACCTTGATCGGCTTGACCACCGGCGTGCTGGAGATCGCACGCTTGACCGGCGCCTCATCTATGGAAATGCCCTTGGCGAGCTGTTCGTCGACCAGCTTCTTGAGCGAGATCGAGTCGAGGTACTCGATCATCTTGGAATTCAAGCTCGTCCACAGGTCGTGTGTCATGCACTTGCCGGTGTCCTGCCCCATGCAGTCTTCCTTGCCGCCACAGCCGGTGGCGTCGATGGGCTCGTCGACGGCGACGATGATGTCCGCCACCGTGATCTCGCCCGCGCCGCGGCCCAGTGAGTAACCGCCGCCTGGGCCGCGTGTGCTCTCCACCAGTTCGTGCCGGCGCAGCTTGCCGAACAGCTGCTCCAGGTAGGACAGCGAAATCTGCTGCCGCTGGCTGATGGCGGCCAGCGCCACCGGGCCCGAGTTGGAGCGCAGTGCGAGGTCGATCATCGCCGTGACGGCAAAGCGGCCCTTCGTGGTGAGTCTCATGAACTTCTCCATGCGCCTGCGGCGCCCGGGGGAACGTTGGAAGCCGCGCCGCTGTCAGGGGTCGAAACGGTGACCGAAAGACTCGATCTCCCTGTTCCCTGCCAGCCAGATTCGTTTCCGACTAATTCTGTCAAGTATAGCCGAAGTTGACGCTAGCGTTCAAGCGTGGCCGCCCTCGCGCGGCCGGCCGGGCAGTGACTCAGCGAGGCCTGCGACCAGGCCGTCGCAGGCGTCTTCCACCAGGTCGAGCACCCTCTCGAAGCCTGCCGCCGCGCCGTAGTAGGGGTCGGGCACCTCGATCACGTCGGTGTGGCGCCGTGCATGCGCCATCAGCAGGCCCAATCGTGGCGCGGTGCCTTCAGGCAGGCGGCTTTGCAGCCAGGCCAGGTTGGCCTCGTCCATGGCCAGCAGCCAGTCGAAACGCGTGAAGTCCTCGGTCTGCACCGGGCGCGCGCGCAGATCGGCGAGTTCGTAGCCGCGCTGTGCCGCGCTGCGGATCGCCCGCGGATCCGGCGGCTCGCCGGTGTGGTAACCGTGGGTACCCGCCGAATCCACCACCACCCGCGTTTGCAGACCGGCCTGGCGCAACTTGGCACGCAGCACGCCTTCGGCCACGGGAGAACGGCAGATGTTGCCCATGCAGACCATCAGCACGCGCGTCGCGTCGGGCAAGGCCGACTCTTCGGCCGGCGCCTTGCGCAGCAGTTCGCGCAGCCGGCGCATCAGGCCGCACCCCGCGCTGGCGGCAAGGGCAGCACGTTGAAGTCGTGCCCAGGCGCGCCGAAGGCCTGCTCACGCAACAGCGCGAGCTGGTCGCGCACACGCGCTGCCTTCTCGAATTCGAGGTTGCGCGCGTGTTCGAGCATCTGCTTTTCCAGCGTCTTGATGCGTTTGCCGAGGTCCTTCTCCGACATCGCCTCGACCTCGGCGGCGGCCTTGGCGGCCTGCAGCTCTTCCTTGGCGGTCTTGTCCGAGACCACACCGTCGATCATGTCGCGGATGCGTTTTTGCACCGAGCGCGGCGTGATGCCCATGGCCAGGTTGTGCGCGACCTGCCGGGCGCGGCGGCGCTCGGTCTCGCCGATGGCGGCGGCCATCGAGTCGGTCATCTTGTCGGCGTACAGGATGGCGCGGCCATTGACGTGGCGCGCCGCGCGGCCGATGGTCTGGATCAGCGATCGCTCGGAGCGCAGGAAGCCTTCCTTGTCGGCGTCGAGGATGGCCACCAGGCTGACCTCGGGCAGGTCCAGGCCTTCGCGCAGCAGGTTGATGCCGACCAGCACGTCGAAGGTGCCCAGCCGCAGGTCGCGCAGGATCTCGACGCGTTCGACGGTGTCGATGTCGCTGTGCAGGTAGCGCACCTTGACGCCGTTGTCGGCGAGGTACTCGGTCAACTGCTCGGCCATGCGCTTGGTCAGCGTGGTGATCAGCACACGCTCGTTCTTGTCGACGCGGTCGCGGATCTCCTGCAGCACGTCGTCGACCTGGCGCGCCGCCGGACGCACTTCCACTTCGGGGTCGACGAGACCGGTCGGCCGCACGAGTTGCTCGACGACCTGTCCGGCATGCGCCTTCTCCCACGCCGCCGGCGTCGCCGAGACAAACACCGCCTGCCGCATCTTGCGTTCGAACTCCTCGAACTTGAGCGGCCGGTTGTCCAGCGCGCTGGGCAGCCGGAAGCCGTACTCCACCAGCGTCGTCTTGCGCGCGCGGTCGCCGTTGTACATGCCGCCGAACTGGCCGATGAGGACATGGCTCTCGTCCAGGAACATCAGCGCGTCGGCCGGCAGGTAGTCCACCAGCGTCGGCGGCGGCTCGCCGGGTGCCGCACCCGAGAGGTGGCGGGTGTAGTTCTCGATGCCCTTGCAGTGGCCCACCTCCTGCAGCATCTCGAGGTCGAAGCGCGTGCGCTGCTCCAGCCGCTGCGCCTCGACCAGCTTGCCGGCCTTGACGAACTCGTCCAGGCGCTGTCGCAGCTCGTCCTTGATGGTGGCGATGGCGTCGACGACGCGTTCGCGCGGCGTCACGTAGTGGCTGCTGGGGTAGACGGTGAAACGCGGGATCTTCTGCCGCACGCGGCCGGTGAGCGGGTCCAGCAGCTGCAGGCTCTCGACCTCGTCGTCGAAGAGTTCGATGCGCAAGGCGAGTTCGCTGTGCTCGGCGGGGAAGACGTCGATGGTGTCGCCGCGCACGCGGAACGAGCCGCGGCCGAACTCGATCTCGTTGCGCTTGTACTGCATGCGGATCAGCTGCTGGATCACGTCGCGCTGGCTCAGCTTGTCGCCCGCGCGCAGTGTCATCACCATCTTGTGATAGTCGGCCGGGTTGCCGATGCCGTAGATGGCGCTGACGCTGGCCACGATGATGACGTCACGCCGCTCGAGCAGGCTCTTGGTGGCGCTCAGCCGCATCTGCTCGATGTGCTCGTTGATGGCGCTGTCCTTCTCGATGAACAGGTCGCGCTGCGGCACGTAGGCTTCGGGCTGGTAGTAGTCGTAGTAGCTGACGAAGTACTCGACCGCATTGCGCGGGAAGAACTCGCGGAACTCGCTGTACAGCTGCGCCGCCAGCGTCTTGTTGGGGGCGAAGACGATGGCCGGGCGGCCGAGGCGGGCGATGACGTGGGCCATCGTGAAGGTCTTGCCCGAACCGGTGACGCCGAGCAGCGTCTGGAAGGCCAGGCCGTCGTTGATGCCTTCGACGAGTTGCGTGATCGCGGTCGGCTGGTCGCCGGCCGGCGCAAAGGGCTGGAAGAGCTGGAAGGGCGAGCCGGGAAAGGTCACGAACTCGCCCACCGTCGGCGCGCTGGCGTCGAACGGGGGCGCCTGGGCCATCGTGGGGGCAGCGAGGTCGGCCATGCGGGAAATCCCTGAGTAAGGTGACGGCTGGGAATTAGAATCAGCGCGCTGCGCCCCTGGGCGCGGCGAGCAACCCTGCAGCGTAGCGCATGCCGCCTGCCGACGCACAGGACACCGCCCGCGCTGCCGATCCCGCCCGTTCAGGAACCCCCTTCATGACCGCAACCCTCTTCTCCACCGTCGACATGGCCCCCCGCGACCCGATCCTGGGTCTCACCGAACAGTTCAATGCCGACCCCAACCCGGCCAAAGTCAACCTCGGCGTCGGTGTGTACTTCGACGACCAGGGCAAGCTGCCGGTGCTGGCCTGCGTGGCCGCCGCCGAGAAGCAGCTGCTCGAGTCGCCCAAGGCCAAGGGCTACCTGCCCATCGACGGCATCGCCGCCTACGACAAGGCGGTGCAGGGCCTGGTGTTCGGTGCCGACAGCGACGCCGTGAAAGGCGGTCGCGTGGCCACGGTGCAGGCGCTGGGCGGCACCGGCGGTCTGAAGGTGGGCGCCGACTTCCTGAAGCGGCTGGCACCCGGCGCTCGCGTGCTGATCAGCGACCCGAGCTGGGAAAACCATCGCGCACTCTTCACCAATGCAGGCTTCGAGGTCGACAGCTACCCGTACTACGACGCTGCCACGCGTGGCGTGCGCTTCGACGCCATGCTCGGCGCGCTGCAGGCCGCCGCGCCCGGTACCGTCGTCGTGCTGCATGCCTGCTGCCACAACCCCACCGGATGCGACCTGCTGCCGGCGCAGTGGGAGCAGGTGGCCGCGGCGTGTGCCGCACGTGGGCTGGTGCCCTTCCTGGACCTGGCCTACCAGGGTTTCGGCGACGGCATTGCCGAGGATGGCGCTGCCGTGCGGACCTTCCTGGCGCAGGGCATGCCGTTCTTCGTCTCGAGCTCCTACTCCAAGAGCTTCTCGCTCTACGGCGAACGCGTCGGCGCGCTCAGCGTCGTCTGCGCCAGCGCCGAGGAAATGGCGCGCGTGCTGTCGCAGCTGAAGATCGTCATCCGCAGCAACTATTCCACCCCGCCGACCTTCGGCGCCCAGCTCGTGGCCACGGTGCTGACCACGCCGGCGCTGCGGGCGATGTGGGAGGAAGAACTTGCCGGCATGCGCCAGCGCATCCGCGCCACGCGCGAGCAGCTCGTGGCCAGGCTGCGCGCCGCCGGCGTGGCGGGGGAGCTGGACTACATCAAGCGCCAGAAGGGCATGTTCAGCTACTCGGGCCTGAGCAAGGAACAGATGCAGCGCCTGCGCAGCGAATTCGGCGTCTACGGCCTCGATTCAGGGCGCATCTGCGTAGCGGCCATCAACAGCCGCAACATCGACGCCGTGGTGGCGGCACTCGCGCGCGTGATGCAGGAAGGCGAAGCGCTGTCGCCGAGGTGACAGCGGCACCGATATCGACCGTCCGACCCAGTGTTTTCGAGCTATTGAAATGGTGCGTCCGGCCGCACCATCTGGGTGTCTGCCTCAATTTTGCTGCGCTGCAACAAAATCTGCAGTACAGTCAACTTGGCCGTCAGTCCGTTCGCACAGCGTGCATGCGGATGCCATGGTCACAACGATCGGAGACACCCCATGCTGTATCAGCTGTATGAAACCCAGCGCGCCTTGATGGCGCCTTTCTCGGAGTTCGCCAGCGCCACGGCCAAGCTCTACAGCCACCCACTGTCGCCGTTTGCACAGGTCCCCATGGCCGACCGGTGGTCGGCCGGCTTCGACCTCATGCATCGATTGGCCAAGGAATACGAGAAGCCCGAATTCAAGATCACTGCGGCCACCGTCGGCGGTGTCGAGATCGCGGTGCAGGAACAGGTGGCGATCGTCAAGCCCTTCTGCCGCCTGCTGCGCTTCAAGCGCTTCACCGACAACCCGGTGGCGCTGACGCAGATGAAGAGCCAGCCCACCGTGCTGGTGGTGGCGCCGCTGTCGGGTCACCACTCGACGCTGCTGCGCGACACCGTCAAAGCCCTGCTGCGCGACCACAAGGTGTTCATCACCGACTGGACCGACGCGCGCATGGTGCCAGCGAAGGCCGGGCCCTTCCACCTCGACGACTACGTCGAATACGTGCAGGAATTCATCCGCCACATCGGCCCCGAGGCGCACGTGATCTCGGTCTGCCAGCCGACGGTGCCGGTGCTGGCCGCGGTATCGCTGATGGCCAGCCGCGGCGAGGCCACGCCGCGCACGATGGTCATGATGGGCGGCCCCATCGATGCCCGCAAGAGCCCCACGGCCGTCAACAACCTGGCCGTCAACAAGAGCCACGCCTGGTTCGAGGCCAACGTCATCCAGCGCGTGCCGGCCAACTTCCCGGGCGCGGGCCGGCGCGTCTACCCCGGCTTCCTGCAGCACACCGGCTTCGTGGCCATGAACCCGGACCGCCACGTCTCCAGCCACTACGATTACTTCCAGGATCTGATCCGCGGCGACGGCGACAGCGCCGAAGCGCACCGGCAGTTCTACGACGAGTACAACGCCGTGCTCGACATGCCGGCCGAGTACTACCTGGACACCATCAAGACCGTGTTCCAGGACTTCGCGCTGGTCAACGGCACCTGGGTCGTGCGTGGCGAGCCGGTGCGGCCGCAGGACATCATCACGACCGCGCTGCTGACCATCGAAGGCGAGCTCGACGACATCTCGGGTGCCGGCCAGACGCACGCCGCGCACGAGCTGTGCGAAGGCATCCCCAGGGGCCGCGCGTTCCACTACGACGCCCTGGGCGCCGGCCACTACGGCATCTTCTCGGGCCGCCGCTGGCGCGAGAAGGTGTACCCCGAAGTGCGCGGTTTCATATCGCGCTTCGGCAACGAGACCGTGGCCCAGAACGCCGCGGCGCCGATGAAGAGGGCACGCGCCCGATAATCGGGCGGTGACGCCGCCCGACCAGCCCGCAGCAAGCCTCGCCGACCGGGTGGACGCGGCACTGCCACAGACGCAATGCACGCGCTGCGGCTACCCCGACTGCCGCGCTTACGCGACGGCGATGGCCGAAGGCAGCGCCGACATCAACCGCTGCCCGCCCGGCGGCGCCGAGGGCATCGTGCGCCTCGCAGCCCTCACCGGCCGCCCCGTGCTGCCGCTGGACCCGGCACGCGGCAGCGAGGGGCCGCGCGCGCTGGCGGTCATCGACGAAGCCTGGTGCATCGGCTGCACGCTGTGCATCAAGGCCTGCCCGGTGGACTGCATCGTCGGCGCGTCCAAGCTCATGCACACGGTGATCGACCCGCTGTGCACCGGCTGCGAGTTGTGCGTGCCGGTGTGCCCCGTGGACTGCATCGCGATGGTGCCGGTGACCGGCACGCGCAGCGGCTGGCAGGCCTGGAGCGCGGCGCAGGCCGACGAGGCGCGCGCGCGCTATGCCTTCCACCAGTGGCGCATCGAGCGCGAGCAACGCGAGGGCGACGAGCAGCTGGCCGCCAGGGCCGAGGCCAAGCTCGCCGACCTGGCCAGCCACGGCACGATCGCCGACCCCGCCGCTCTGGCCGCCAAGCAGGCGGTCATCGAAGCCGCGCGGCAACGCGCCGGCGCCCGCCAGGCCCCACCTCCATCACCCCGCGCCGGCAGCACCGATGAAGCCTGAAGCCGTCGAGGCCTTCTTCGCCACCCTCGCCGCGGCCAACCCGCGGCCGCAGTCCGAACTCGAATACACCAGCGTGTTCGAGTTGCTGGTCGCCGTGCTGCTGTCGGCGCAGGCCACCGACGTGAGCGTCAACAAGGCGACGAAGGCCCTCTTCGCGCTGGCGCCGACGCCGCAGAAGATGGCCGACCTGGGCGTCGAGCGTGTCACCGAACTCATACGCACCATCGGCCTGTTCCGCACCAAGGCGAAGAACCTGGTCGAGACCTGCCGCATCCTGTTGCAGCGGCACGACGGCGAGGTGCCGCGCAGGCGCGAGGCGCTGCAGGCCCTGCCCGGCGTCGGCCGCAAGACCGCCAACGTGGTGCTCAACGTCGCCTTCGGCGAGCCGACGATGGCCGTCGACACGCACATCTTCCGCGTCGCCAACCGCACCGGGCTGGCGCCCGGGCGCAACCCGCTGGAAGTGGAAACGTTGCTGCTGCAGCGGGTGCCCGAGCGCTGGCGGGTCGACGCCCACCACTGGCTGATCCTGCACGGCCGCTACGTGTGTCTGGCACGCGCGCCGCGCTGCGACGCATGCGCGGTGCGCCGCTGGTGCGACCTGGGCGCTTCTACAATGCCCGCGGGCTAAGGAGCCGGGGAGACGCATGCAGATGGCCAAGCTCGAAGACCTCGCCGAACGGGTGGACAGGCTGGTGCTGCGGCACCAGGAACTCAAGCGCACCAGCGCGCTCATCGAGCAGCAACTGCAGACCGTCACCGCCGAGCGCGACAGCCTGCGTTCACGCCTGGGTGCGGCGCGCGCGCGCATCGATGCCTTGCTCGAGCGGCTGCCTGCCGACGGCGCCCCCGCCGTGGACGCCACCCAGAAAGCGAGCCCCCTTTGAAGCAGCTCGAGGTCACGATCCTCGGCCAGGTCTACGTGCTGGCCTGCCCCGAGGGCGGCGAGACGCTGCTGGCGGCGGCAGTGGCCAGCGTCGACCACGAGATGTCCGCGATCCGCGGTGCCGGCAAGGTCAAGGCGCGCGAACGCATCGCCGTGCTGGCGGCGCTGAACCTCGCCTACCAGTTGGCCGAGCGCGCTGCGGCACCCGCTGCGGCCAGCGCCGGTTCACCCGCCAGGGTTGCGGCAGCACCGAGCGACGCCGACCTCGACGCCCTGATCCGCCGTATCGACGCGGCCATCGCCGAAGACGGCCAGCTGCTGTGAAGTCCGGCGCAAATCGGGGTCACCCGCAAGGCAGGCACAGGCGTCTAGAATGGTTTCGTCCGTTGTGAACGCGTGAGTTTTTAATTTCCTTGAACCGATGGTCTATGACCAAGGGCTTGGAACATCGCCGGGTTGGTGTGAGCGTCTCGCGTCAGATGAACCCGAAGCCCGGCTGCCCTCGCCCACCTGAACTTCCCCTTGGGTTCAGGAATGTGGCTCACGGTTCACGGCGGACACCTTACACCCCATGCCCCGATACTGGCTCATGAAGAGCGAGCCCGCCGAGGCTTCCATCGACGACCTCGCCGGCGCGCCGGGGCAGACCCTGCCCTGGACCGGCGTGCGCAACTACCAGGCGCGCAACTTCATGCGCGACCTGATGCAGCCCGGCGACGACGTGCTCTTCTACCACTCGTCCTGCGCCGAGCCCGGCATCGCGGGGCTGGCGCGCATCGCTGGCCGTCCACAGCCCGACAGCACGCAGTTCGACCCCGGCAGCCCCTACTTCGACCCCAGGTCCACACCCGCACAACCGCGCTGGCTGCAGATCGACGTGACGCTGGTGCGCAAGACACGCCTGCTGCCCTTGAGCGAGATGCGCACTTGCCCGGAGCTGGCGACGATGCAGGTGCTGCGGCGCGGCAACCGCCTGTCCATCACGCCGGTGACCGACGCCGAATGGCAGGCCGTGCTCGCGCGCCTGGGCGCTTGAGCCAGCGATGGACATCGGCTGGGTGCTGATCGCCGAACTGCTGGCACTGGGCGCCACGGTGGGTTTCCTGGCCGGCTTGCTGGGCATCGGCGGCGGCATGATGATGGTGCCGGTGATGACGCTGCTGCTGTCGCAGCGCGGTGTGGAGTCCGGCCATGCGGTGAAGATGGCCATCGCCACCTCGATGGCCACGATCCTGTTCACGTCGCTGTCCAGCGTGCGGGTCCATCACCGGCTGGGCGCCGTGCGCTGGGAACTTGCCGCCACGCTGTCGCCCGGCATCGTGCTCGGCGGCCTGGCCGCCGGCGCAGGTGCCTTCGCGGTGCTCAAGGGCCAGGGCCTGGCCTTGTTCTTCGCCATCTTCATCGGCTGGTCGGCGCTGCGCATGCTGCGCGACCGCAAGCCGCGGCCCGGACGGCAACTGCCCGGACGAACCGGCCAGACCGCCGTGGGCGCCGCCATCGGCTTCGTGTCGGGCCTGCTGGGTGCCGGCGGCGCCTTCCTGTCGGTGCCCTTCATGACCTGGTGCAACGTGCCGGTGCGCCAGGCGGTGGGCACCAGCGCAGCATTGGGCTTCCCGATCGCGGCGGCCAGCACGCTGGGCTACGCCATCAGCGGCTGGCGCCTGCCAAGCGCCTTGCCGGGCGCCGTGGGCTACTTCTACCTGCCGGCGCTGCTCGTGGTGTCGCTGGCCAGCATCAGCCTGGCACCGCTGGGCGCGCGCACGGCGCAACGCATCGACGTGCGCTGGCTCAAGCGGCTGTTCGCGGTGATGCTGCTCGGCCTGGCCGCCACCATGCTGCACAAGGCCTGGGCCGGGTGAGGCCTGTCGGATCGCGGCTCAGGCGGACTCGAAGCGGATCGCTGCCAGCGTGACCTGGTTGCCGCCGCGGCGCTGCGCCTCGGCCAGTGCAGCTTCACAGGCCTGCACCAGGCCTTCCTGCGTGTGCGCGGTGTGCGGGAAGCTGGCCACCCCCATGGCCACGGTGAAGCCGAGTTCCTGACCCTCGTGCACGACGATCTGCGTCGCGCACTTGCGGCGCACGCCCTCCATGCGCGCATGCGCCGTGGCCAGGCCGACCCCCGACAGCAGCACCGCGAAACGGCGCTCGTCGTAGCGACAGGACGCGTCCATGGCGCGAGTGCCGCTGCGCAGCAGCCGACCCATGGCCTCCATCAGACACCGCTGGCCCGCTGCGCCCAGGGCCAGCAGCTTCTCGCCGGGAGGGTCGAGCTCGATGAAGACGATCGCGAATTCGCGATGCTCTCGCGTCGACAGATCGACCTCGCGGCGCAGCTGGTCCTCGAAATGCGACCGCTTGTACAGGCCCGAGGCCGGATCGCGCAGCGCCTGGTCGGAAATCTCCCGGCGCAACAACTCGTTGGCCCGCTGCTGCTGCTCGATCTGCTCGAGCGCGGTGCGCAACTGCGACTCGCGCTGGCGCACTGCAGCCAGGTCCGTCCACAGGCTGCACAGCCAGCGCCGCCCTTGCGGGTCGACCTGACTCACGGTGCGCAGCACCGAGAACTCACGCCTCACGCCGGCCCGTTCAAAGCCGTGTTCGCTGGCCAGCGGCGCACCGTGGGCAAGGGCGGTTTGCTCGGCGGCGCGCAGTGCGGTGGCCATGGCGGCGTCGAACAGCTCGGCGTCGCTGCGCCCCGCGACCTCGGCCACCGGACGGCCCACGAAGGCCGCCATGGCAGCGTTGACGTACGCATAGCGGCCGCTGGCGACGTTCTTGATCGCCAGCAGGTCACCCCGGCGCGCCAGCAGTTCCGGCAACAGGCCACCGAGCAGATGCTGCAGTTCCGCGGCAGCCAGTGGCAGCCCTGACGACGAATCGGGTTGAGGGGTCATGTCCAGCAGGGGTAGGAGCGTATGCAGGCACGACGCCGCACCAAGCTGCGACGGCAGCCCTATCTTGGTGCCGCGCTACCGGCAGTTCAAGTGCCTTCCGTATTCTCGTCCCTAGTTTCACCCGCGCAGCCGCCGCAGACGGCCCGCGCGTGCAGCAGCCCTGACCGGCCCGGCACCGCAGGCGCACCAGCCGAGCGCAAGGGCGGATGCAGGCAGCGTGAGACTCGCGTGCAAGAACTCCGGCGGGCGCCGTCGAAGGCGGCATATAATGCCGGGCTTTGCTGGACAACACACCGTTTCGATCCGCCTTGCCGGCCTCGAGCGCGCCCATCAATGGCGTTCACCCATAGCGCTCACCAATGACGATGGCGATGGCGCCAGCCACGGCCGGACACCGAGCGCAAACCTTGCAGGATTCCTGAGTACATGACCACCATCCGCGTCAAAGAGAACGAGCCTTTCGATGTCGCACTGCGCCGCTTCAAGCGCACCATTGAAAAGATCGGCCTGCTGACCGATCTGCGCGCGCGCGAGTTCTACGAAAAGCCCACTGCCGAGCGCAAGCGCAAGAAGGCGGCCGCGGTCAAGCGCCACTTCAAGCGTGTGCGCAGCATGCAATTGCCCAAGAAGCTCTACTGACAGGCGGCAGTCCCGGACACTTCAAGCCCGCGCGGCGCGCCGCAGCGGGCTTCTTTCATTGGACTCAGGCAGCGAAATGAGCACCCTCAAGGACCGCATCACCGAAGACATGAAGACCGCCATGCGCGCCCGCGACAGCGAACGGCTGTCGACGATCCGCATGCTGCTCGCGGCATGCAAGCAGCGCGAGGTGGACGAGCGCATCGTGCTCGACGACAGCGCCGTGGTCGGCCTGGTGGACAAACTCATCAAGCAGCGCAGGGACTCGATCGCAGCCTTCCTGCAAGGCGGCCGCACCGACCTGGCGGACAAGGAAGGCGCCGAAATCCGCGTCCTCGAAGCCTACCTGCCGCAGCGGCTGGGCGCCGACGAGATTGCCGCCGCGGTGGCAGCCATCGTCGCCGGCCTCGGTGCCGGCGGTCCCGGTGACATGGGCCGGGTGATGGCGGCTGCCAAGGCGCAACTCGCGGGCAAGGCCGAGATGGCACTGGTGTCGGCGGCCGTCAAGCAGGCGCTGTCGAAATAGGCGGCGCGCCGTGAACACCTCACTGCCCGTGCGCGTTATCGCAGACGGCGTGTGCGTCGCCCCGCAGCTCACGCCGGCGGCCATGGCCGAAGCGGCCCGCGCAGGCTTCCGCGCCGTCGTCAACAACCGGCCCGACTTCGAGGAAGGCGCGATGCAGCCGACCAACGCTCAGATCGAGGCTGCGGCGCAAGCGGCCGGCCTGGTCTACCGCTTCCTGCCGGTCAGTGGCGCCTACCAGTCGCCTGAAGACGCTGCCGCGATGGCGCGCCTGCTGGCTGAACTGCCGCGGCCATTGCTGATGTTCTGCCGCTCGGGCGCACGCTCGACGCGGCTGTTCGCACTGGCTCAATCGGCCTGACCGTCAGATCGGTCGCCATCCGGCGAGCCGGCTCGACGGCCCTGGGCAAGTCAGGTGGCTCAGACACGCCGCGCCGCTGTGACCTGCGCTGGCGATCCGCTCAGCTGAAGATCACCCGCGGCAGCCAGGTCGCCAGCGCCGGGAAGGCCAGCAGGAGCGCGATCGCGATCAGTTGCAGCACGACGAAGGGCAGCGCGCCGCGGTAGATCTGCGCGGTGCGCACCGACGCCGGCGCCACGCCGCGCAGGTAGAAGAGCGAGAAGCCGAACGGCGGCGTCAGGAAGCTCGTCTGCAGGTTCACGCCGACCAGCACGCCCAGCCAGACCGGATCGACGCCCAGGTTCAGCAGCACCGGCGCGGTGATCGGGATCACGATGAAGATGATCTCGAAAGTGTCGAGGATGAAACCGAGCACGAACATCACGGCCATCACCGCGATCAGCGCCCCGATCTCGCCCCCCGGCAGCCGGGTCAGCATCTCGTGCACGAGGTTGTCGCCGCCCATCATCCGGAACACGATCGAGAACACCGCCGCGCCGAGCAGGATCACGAAAACCATCGAAGTGATGGTCGCGGTGCTCACGGTGACGTCGCGCAGCGTCGCGAAGCTCAGGCGCCGCTTCGCCGCCGCCAGCACGATGGCCCCCATCGCGCCGACCGAGGCCGACTCGGTCGGCGTGGCGATGCCGCCGAGGATCGAGCCGAGCACGGTGACGATCAGCAGCAGCGGCGGCAGCAGCGTGGTCAGCACGTCGCGGCCGAGCGCCGCGCGCTCATCGACCGTGGTCGGCACGGCCGGGCAGCTCTTCGGATCGAAGATCGCCTTGCCGATGACGAACAGCGTATAGAGGCCGACCAGCACCAGACTGGGCAGCATCGCGCCAGCGAACAGGTCACCGACCGATACCGGTGCCGGCGCGAAATTGCCCTTGGCCATCTGCACCTGGGCGTTGATGCCGGCCAGCATGTCGCCCATGAAGATGAGCACCGTGGAAGGCGGCACGATCTGCCCCAGCGTGCCCGAGGCGCAGATCACACCGCAGGCGAGCTTGGGGTCGTAGCCGGCACGCAGCATCGCCGGCAGGCTGATCAGGCCCATCGTGACGACGGTGGCTCCGACGACACCCGTCGAAGCGGCGAGCAGCGCGCCGACCAGGATCACCGACAGGCCGAGCCCGCCGCGCAGCTTGCCGAACACCCGGCCCATCGTCGTGAGCAGTTCCTCGGCGATCTTCGAGCGCTCGAGCATGACGCCCATGAAGATGAACAGCGGCACCGCGACCAGCACTTCGTTGGTCATGAAGCCGACGTAGCGCGAAGCCAGCGCACCCAGGTTGGTCGGGTCGAAGGTGTTGAGCTGCCAGCCGATCAGCCCGAAGATCAGCGAGGTGCCGGCGAGCGAGAACGCGACCGGAAACCCGATCAGCAGCGTGCCGATGACGCCGACGAACATCAGGACGGCGAGGATCTCGCCGATCAGTACCGGGTCCATCGTCGGGTCACCCCTGCAAGTAGCGGTAGCGCAAGGGGAGCAGCGACTCGCGGCCCGCCAGCACCAGGACGCTGCGCAAGGCCATCGCCATACCCTGCAGCCCGACCAGCACGACGAAGACGAGGGTGAAGGTCTTGAGCACGAACAACCCCTGCATGCCGCCCGGGTTTTCCGACGCTTCAAGGAGACTCCAGGAGCGCTGCACGTACTCGTAGCCCCAGAGCCAGATCACGACGCAGAACGGAACCAGGAACAACAGCACGCCGATCAGGTCGAGGACGGCCTTGCGCCGTACGCTGGCCGGGCGGTACAGGATGTCGACGCGGACATGCCCTTCGATGAGCAGCGTGTAGCCGGCCACCGCCATGAACATCGCGCCGTTCAGCCACACGTACAGATCCTGCAGCCACAGGTAGGTCGTCGACAGCACGTAGCGCTGGACCACGACGACGAAGCACAGCACCGCCGCGGCGAGCGTCAGCCAGGCAAAGCTGCGTCCGATGAGCGTGTTCAGGCGCCCGATGGCGATCACGATGAGGGCGAGAGCACGCATGATCGATGGGACTCCGGTCGGACGGGCGGGAAACCGTGGTGCCGCGCGGAACGCCGGCGCGCCGCGTCGCGCGCCGCGCTGCCCGGCGGCCCCCGGTGCCGAGCCCCTGCGGACAGCGGCATCGGCCCTGCGCCCTACTTCAGCGTGAAGAACTTCTCGCGCGCGCGCAGGTATGGTGTATCGGTGCTCTCGGCGCGGGTGCGCAGCAGGTTCAAGGCCGCAATGAAGCTCTCGGCCGTCTTCTTGGCCAGCGCGTTGTCGCTGTTGCGAACGGCGGTCAGGACCTCGACGGAGGCCTTCGCACCGGCCTCGAGGATCACGTCGGGGAACTGGTGTACCTTGACACCATGCTTGTCGACGAGCGTCTGCAGCGCGCGCGGATCGTTGGCATACATGTCGGAGGCCACCTGGTCGTACTCGGCCTGGCAGGCGGTGCGGACGATTTCCTGCAGGTCCGCCGGCAGCGCCTTGAACTTCGACTTGCTGACGACTGCTTCGGTGGCCAGCCCCGGCTCGATGAAGCTCGGGAAGTAGTAGTTCTTGGCGATCTGATAGAAGCCCAGCGCCAGATCGTTGTACGGGCCGACGAACTCGGCCGCGTCGAGCGTGCCGGCCTGCAGCGCCTGGAAGATCTGACCGGCCGGGAGGTTGGTCACCGACGCGCCCAGCTTCTGCCAGACCTGGCCGCCGAGCCCCGGCGTACGGAAGCGCAGGCCCTTGATGTCGTCCAGCGACTTGAGCTCCTTGCGGAACCAGCCGCCGGCCTGCGTGCCGGTGTCGCCCGACAGGAAGCCCTGGACGCCGAACTGGTCGTAGATCTCGTCCCAGATCTCCTGGCCGCCGAGGTAGCGCACCCAGGCCGCGTGCTCGCGCGAGGTCATGCCGTACGGCACCCCGGTGAAGAACGACAGGCCGACGTTCTTGTTCTGCCAGTAGTAGGCGGCACCGTGGCTCATCTCGGCGGCGCCGCTGATGACCGCATCCAGGGCCTGCAGCGGCGGCACCAGTTCGCCGCCCGAATACACCTTGATCGTGAGCCGGCCACCCGACATCGTGTTGATCCGCTTGGCCAGGTTCTCCGCCCCGACGCCGAGGCCCGGGAAGTTCTTGGGCCAGGTCGTGACCATCCGCCATTCGATCTTGGATTGCGCGAAGGCCGGCGCGGCCAGCGTAGCGGCACCCGCGGCGGCGCCTGCAGTCAAGGTCTTCTTCAGTACGGAACGGCGATCCATCGTGTTGTCTCCTTGAGGTCAATTCGTTGGCGACCCGCCAGCGGGCATGTTCGCCTGGCTGCCGCGATGTGACAGGGCCCTATCGCTACGGGCGGATTCTAGACCGAGACCAACGCCGGCCTCGGGAGGGTCCGCAAGACGAACGGGCAAGCACGTCAGCCGCCGGCCAGCTTCATGCGCTGCACCAGCACCGAGCCGATGCTCTTGCTGCCCTGCGTGTAGACATCGGCGCCGATGGCCACGATGTCCTTGAACATCGTGCCCAGATGGCCGGCGATGGTGACCTCGTGCACCGGGTGGACGAGGCGTCCGCCCTCGACCCAGAAGCCGGCCGCGCCACGTGAATAGTCGCCGGTGACGACGTTGACGCCCTGCCCCATCAGTTCGGTGACGAAGAGGCCGCGGCCGAGCTTGCGCAGCATGGCGTCGAGGTCGTCGCCGGGCCGCGTGAGGCGGCTCGTCATGGCCAGGTTCTGCGAGCCGCCGGCGTGGCCGGTGGTCTTCATGCCGAGCTTGCGCGCCGAATAGCTGGACAGGAAATAGCCCTGCACGACACCGCCTGCGATCACCGTGCGCGGCCGCGTGTGCACGCCCTCGTCGTCGAAGGGTGCGCTGCCCTTGCCCTTGGGCTGGTGCGGGTCTTCGACGATGTCCACGTGATCGGCCAGCACGGGTTCGCCCAGGCAGCCGACCAGGAAACTGGCCTTGCGGTACAACGCCCCGCCCGAGGTCGCCTGCACGTAGGCACCCAGCAGGCCGGCGGCCACCGTCGACTCGAACAGCACCGGCACCTCGGCGGTGGCGACACGGCGCGACTGCAGCCGCGCCAGCGCACGCTCGGCGGCGTAGCGGCCCACGGCCTCGGGGGCGGCGAGGTCGGCGGCGTCGCGCATCGAGCTGTACCAGGCGTCGCGCTGCATGGCCTTGCCGCGGCCGGCAATCGGCGACACCGACACGTAGTGCCTGGAACTGGCATAGCCACCGCGGAAGCCGCGGCTGTTGCCGGCCCAGAAGTGCGCCTGCTGCGCCGAGACGCCGGCGCCTTCCGAGTTGGTGATGCGCTTGTCGACCGTCAGCGCCGCGGCTTCGCAGCGGCCCGCGATCTCGGCCGCGTCGGCGGCGTCGATGTCCCAGGGGTGGAAGAGATCGAGGTCGCGTGTGGCTTCGTCGGCGCTGGCCAGATCGCTCGCGTCGGGCGGGCCGGCCGCCGGGTCCTCGGCGGTGAAGCGCGCGATGTCGTAGGCCGCCTGCACCGTCTGACGGATGGCGGCGGGCGAGAAGTCGGACGTGCTGGCGTTGCCGCGGCGCTGGCCGAGGTAGACGCTGACGCCCAGCGACTTGTCGCGGTTGCGCTCGACATTCTCGAGCTCGCCCATGCGCACCGACACCGACAGACCCACGCCTTCGGAGGCTTCGGCGCCGGCGTCGCTGGCGCCGAGCTGGCGCGCCAGCGCCAGGCTGTCCTCGACGACCTGCTGGAACTGTTCGGTGCGATAGGCAAATCCGGATTCGGGGCGGGTGGGGGTCATCGGAGGCGGTTCAATGCACGTCTGGAGGCGGCACTTATGATACCGGCCCACCCTCCACACTCCTCGACCCCATGGCCCGACGCGCGGCGCCGCACCGCGGCATCGACATCCACTACGGCGAAGCCCAAGAAGCCGAAGCCGAGGCGCGGCCGAGCAAGACGCAGCTCAAGCAGCAGTCGCATGAGTTGCAGACGCTTGGGCTGG
The DNA here is from genome assembly GCA_030680415.1 of Rubrivivax sp. Classification (GTDB taxonomy): domain Bacteria; phylum Pseudomonadota; class Gammaproteobacteria; order Burkholderiales; family Burkholderiaceae_C; genus Rubrivivax. Next base: position 14,762 of record JAUXVE010000063.1, on the reverse strand, counting down.
CGCTTGCCGAGCTGTCGGCCGAGCGCCTGGCCGCCACCGAGATGCCCGACGCGCTGCGCAGCGCCATCGAGGAGTTCCGCCGCACGAAGTCGCACGAGGGCCGCCGGCGCCAGCTGCAGTACGTGGGCAAGCTGATGCGCAAGGCCGACGAGGACGCCCTGCGCGAAGCGGTGGCCGCAGCCACCGTGGGCAGTGCCAAGGAAACGCTGGCGCTGCACGAAGCCGAGCGCTGGCGCGCCGAGCTGATCGCCGACGACGACGCCATGACGCTCTGGCAGAGCGCCCACCCCGACACCGACTCCCAGCAGCTGCGCAGCCTGGTGCGCGCGGCGCGGCGCGACGCCGCCGCGCTGGCGCCCGAGGCGCGGCAGCCGAAGAGCTTCCGCGAGCTGTTCCAGTTCATCAAACCCATGATCCAGCCATGAGCCCGCCGGGCCACGACGGCGACGAAGGTACCCTATGAACGAGCTGCCACCGCTGCCTGAACGCGTGCGCATCGGCCTGGTGTCGGTGAGCGACCGGGCGTCCACCGGCGTCTACGCCGACCAGGGCATCCCGGCGCTGCGCGACTGGCTGGCGCGTGCACTGCTCAACCCCGTCGAGTGGCACGAACGCCTGATCCCCGACGAGGCGCCGCGCATCAGTGCCACGCTGTGCGAGCTGGTCGACGACATGCGCTGCGATCTCGTCCTCACCACCGGCGGCACCGGACCGGCGCCGCGCGACGTCACCCCCGAAGCCACGCTGGCGGTGGCGCACAAGGTGATGCCGGGTTTCGGCGAGCAGATGCGGCAGATCTCGCTGGCCTTCGTGCCCACCGCGATCCTGTCGCGCCAGGTGGCGGTGATCCGCGGCCGCTCGCTGGTCATCAACCTGCCGGGGCAGCCGAAGGCGATCGCCGAGACGCTGGAAGGGCTGCCGAAGGCGTCGCCGCCCGTGCACGGCATCTTCGCTGCGGTGCCCTACTGCATCGACCTCATCGGCGGCCCCTACCTGGAAACCAACGACGCGCTGTGCAAGGCCTTCCGGCCCAAGTCGGCCGTGCGCGTGCGCGCCGCGGCCCCTTGACGAGCCGGTCGACACCCGGAGCAAGCGGCTACTTGACGAGCCGGCTCAGCCGCTCGGCGTCGAAGGTCTCGGTGGTGTGGGCGTCCTGCGGCACGCATTCCTCGGCCGGCAGTTCACGCGAGCGCGCCGAGAGCTTCTCGATCGCCTGCCAGAGCAGCGCGATCTGGTGCTCGTGGCCCGAGGCGTTGTCGATCAAGCCCTTCATGGCCTGCGACACGGGATCGTCGCCCTGCGTCACGCCGTAGGCCGAGAAGCCCATCTTCGCCGCCGCGGCCTCGCGCGCCGCGTCGACTTCGGCGTGGATGATGCGCGCCGGGTTGCCCACCGCGGTGGACCCCGGCGGCACCGGCTTGACGACCACGGCGCTGGAGCCGATGCGTGCACCGTCACCGACCGTGAAGCCGCCGAGCACCTGCGAGTTGGCGCCGACGATGACGTCGCGGCCCAGCGTCGGGTGCCGCTTGGCGCCCTTGGCCAGCGAGGTGCCGCCCAGCGTCACGCCCTGATAGATGGTGCAGCCGTCGCCGATCTCGGCCGTCTCGCCGATGACCACGCCCATGCCGTGGTCGATGAAGACACGCCGTCCGATGCTGGCGCCGGGGTGGATCTCGATGCCGGTGAAGAAGCGCCCCAGGTGCGAGATGAAACGCGCCAGCCAGCGCCAGCCGCGCTGCCAGCACCCGTGGGCACGGCGGTGCAGCACCAGTGCGTGCAGGCCGGGGTAGCAGGTCAGCACCTCCCACGTCGAACGCGCCGCAGGGTCGCGTTCGAGGATGCAGGCGATGTCTTCGCGCAGGCGGTTGAACATGGGGCGTCCTTCGATCGCTGCCAGTGTAGCGGCCGGCCGCTGCCGCTGCAGGCGGCGGCGTCGCTGCCGCGTTTCAAACCCGGGCCTGCGTACCGCGCACGCCCAGCTTGAAGGCGATCATGGCGCGCAGCTTGTTCGGCAGCACGGGCTTGATCAGCAGGTGGTAGTCGTGGTTCAGCGCCTCGTCTTCGTGGCCGCCGAAGCTGCTGCCGGTGATCATGATCGCGGGCAGCCGCTGCCCGGGCCAGCGCGCGCGCAGCGCGCTGAGCGCGTCGATGCCGGTCAGCCCGTGCGGCAGGCGGTAGTCCACCAGCAGCAGGTCGGGTTTCTCGACCGTCCCGTCGCCCACGCTGGCCAGGCCGCCGGCTGCGCCGACGCCCCAGGCGCGCACCGCCTCGACGCCGTCGAAGGCCAGCACACGCCCACCCCAGGCCTGCAGCAGCACCACCAGCCCTTCGCGCACGGCAGCTTCGTCTTCGACGACGACGAAGAAGCGGCCTTGCAGCGTCAGGCCGATGGGCACGCGCCCGCCGCCGGGTGCCGGCTCGATGCTGCGCGGCGCCTTGCCCACCGGCACCTCGATCGAGAACACGGTGCCGTGGCCGACCCGCGAGCGCACGCCGATCGGCGCGTCCATCAGGCCGGCCAGTCGCTTGACGATGGCCAGCCCCAGCCCCAGCCCCTTGCGGTGATGCGCCTGCAGCGGCCGGTTGCTCTGCGCCTGGAAGAACTCCTCCCAGATGCGCGGCAGGCTGGCTTCGGCGATGCCGATGCCGGTGTCCCAGACCTGCAGCAGCAGCTTGCCACCGCGCGGGCGGCAGCTCACCAGAACACCGCCGTCGTCGGTGTAGCGGATGGCGTTGCTGACGAGGTTGCGCAACACCCGCTCCAGCAGCACAGGGTCGGCAAACGCCACGTGCTGCTCGCCGCGGAAGGACAGCATCAGCCCCTTCTCGAAAGCGGTGGGCTCGAAATGCAGGCGCAGGCGGGCGAACAACTCGCGCAGGCGCAGCGGCGCCGGATTGACGTCGACGCCACCGGTGTCGATGCGCGTGATGTCGAGCAGTTCGCCGAACAGGCCTTCCAGGGCATCGACCGATTCGTTGATGCTGTTCACCAGCGAGGCCACCTCGGGGTCGTGGCTGCGCTGGCGCAGCGCCTCGGCGAACAGGCCCATGGCGTGCAGCGGCTGGCGCAGGTCGTGGCTGGCGGCGGCGAAGAACTGCGTCTTGGCGCGGTTGGCGGCCTCGGCGGCGCGGCGTGCTTCGTCGGCGCCGCGGCGCGCGTCTTCGGTGGCGGCCACTTCGCTGCGCAACTGCACCGCCAGCTCGTCGGTGCGTGCCTTGAGCGAGATCGCCTGGCCCAGCGCGCTGCCATAGGTGCGCGCCATCAGCACCGTGGCGAAGAACTGGATCGTCACGATGCCCGCCAGCATGAGGTGGCCGCTTTCGCCGGTATCGCTGGCAATGCGCGCGATGGTCGGCAGCAGCACGACGCCGATGAAGGACAGGAAGACCCAGGCCTGGGTGGCCAGCAACTGCACCGAGCTCACGCAGTACGTGTAGACGACGAGGATCAGTGCCAGCTTGTCGTACGGCGTGCCGAGCGACCAGAACAGCCACACCGCGATGCCCCACAGGCTGCCCTGCAGCAGCACCAGCACACGCCAGCCGCGGCGCCAGGCCAGCAGGGTGGCCTCGTCAGCGGCGCTCTGGCGCAGGTAGCGCAGGTAATGCAGCAGCCGCAGCAGCCACAGCGACATCAGCGCGCCGACCCAGCCCCACAGACGCCAGGTCTCGGCCAGCGGTGCGTACAGCACGATGACCACCGCCATGCCCAGCAGGTAGCCGATCAGCGTGGCCGGTGTCTGCACGTACAGCGCGCGCATGTGGTCGACATCGCTGCCAGCCGACCTGCGTCCATGCGCGCCCGTCAGGCGCAGCCGGTCGGCGTCGGCGTTCATCGGTCCACCTTCGTGCTGCGCACTCCGGCTCTCGCCCTCGGGACGGCCCGGCGGACTCATGTGGCTGCGGCGCAGCGTGGTGGCGGCAACCCCGACGCCCGCCGCCTATTCGGGCGGCCGCCGCGCAAAGAAGCCGCCCTGGCCCTGCGTCATCTGGCTCACCGCCAGCACGGCCTGCGTGCGCGAGCTGACATTCAGCGCGCGCAGCACCGCGGCCACGTGGTCCTTGACGGTTTCCACCGACAGGTTGAGCTGGCGCGCGATGAGCTTGTTGGGCAGGCCTTGCAGCAGCAGCGACAGCACCTCGGCCTGGCGCGGCGTGAGGCCGACGTCGTCGATCGATCGCTGCTTCTGGTGCGGCTCGGGCCGCGCCGCTGCGCCCAGCAGCGGGGCGCCGGCCACGGCGGGCGACGGAGCCGCAGGCCGCATCACGTCGGGCACGGTGTCGCCGGCACTGCGCCCCGCGGCGGCGAAGTCGAGCCCCAGCATCGATGGCGGCACGTACATCGAACCCGACATCACCATGCGCAGCGCCTCGTGCAACTCGCCGTTCGAGGAGCGCTTGGGCACGAAGCCCATGGCGCCCAGGTCGATGGCACGGATGACGTCGCTGGCGCGGTCCGACGCCGAGACCACGACCACCGGCACCGCGGGGTAGCTGCTGCGAAACTCGGCCAGCACGTCGAAGCCGTCGGCGTCGCCCAGCGCCAGGTCGAGCAGCACCAGGTCGTGGTCGGGGTCTTCGCGCAAGGTGGCGCGGGCGCCGGCGGCGCTGTCGACGCCGGTCACGGTGACGTCGCTGCCGATGCTGTGGATCACGGCCTGCAGCGCGGCCAGGATGAGCGGGTGGTCGTCGACCAGCAGCACCTTCATGTCGTCTCCTTGCCCCGCGTCGCGGGTAGGCCCGGTCATTGTGGGGCAGCGACCCCGCTGCCGGCAATCCACATCGGCGGTGCCGGCGTCCTAGACGAAACGCCGCGACACCGACTCGGCCACGCAGGCCGGTTTGGCCGAGCCTTCGACTTCGATCGTCGATTCCACGGTGAGCTGGGCGCCGCCGGCCAGGGGCTCGTAGGACAGCAGCCTGAAGCGCCCGCGCAGGCGGCTGCCCGAGCGCACCGGCGCCGGGAAACGCACGCGGTTGAGGCCGTAATTGACGCCCATGCGGACGTCGTCGATGGCGAAACCGGTTTCGAACAGCGCCGGCAGCAGGCTCAATGTCAGGAAGCCATGCGCCACCGTGGCGCCAAACGGCCCGCCGGAGGCACGCAGCGGGTCGGTGTGGATCCACTGGTGATCGCCGGTGGCCTGGGCAAAGAGGTCGATGCGTGCCTGGTCGACGAGCAGCCAGTCGCTGTGGCCCAGCTCCTGCCCCACCAGCGCCTGCAGGTCGGCCAGATGCGCATAGTGCTTCATTGGCCGATCCAGGCGCTCAAGGGCTGCCATTGCTCGAGGTCGCGTTCGACGCGGCTGGGTGCCACGTCCCACAGCGTCAGCCCGCGTGCCGCCAGTTGCACGTAGTTCTGGGTGTCGCGCAGCCAGCCGAGCACCGGCACCGGCAGCGTCGACAAGTAATGGTGCAGCTGCTCGTTGGCACGCGTGTGCTCGCGCACGCGCATGCCCACCAGACCCAGCCGCACCTCGCCGGCGCGGCGGTGCTGGCGCAGCGCCTGCACGAAGGTGTGCGTGGCCTGGATGTCGAACAGGCTGGGCTGCAGCGGGATCAGCATGCGATCGGCGATGCGCATCACTGCCTCCAGCCGCTTGCCGTGCAGGCCGGCCGGGGTGTCCAGCACGACATGCGTGGTACCCTTGGGCGGGCGCACGATGTGGTCGCCGGCGACTTCCCAGCTGCTGATGGCGGGCAGCTGCGGCGGCCGCAAGGCCAGCCACTGGCGCGCCGACTGCTGCCGGTCGACGTCGCCCAGCATCACCGCGTGGCCGGCGGCAGCCAGGCAGCCGGCGATATTGGTGGCCAGCGTGCTCTTGCCGACGCCGCCCTTGGGGTTGGCAACCACGATCACGGGCATGGGGCTCCTCTCACCGCCGCTTCAGCACGGCTCGCGGCTGTGGCTATGGTAGCGCTGCGGGCTGCAGAGTCGCGCCAGCGCACAGCGAACGCGAAGACCGCAAGCTGCAGCGGTGCCGCGGCGTCACTTCAGCCCGTCCCACAGCAGCTTGACACCGGTCAGCCCCATGCCGGTGTAGGCGAGGCGGTAGAACCAGGTCGAATCGACACGGCGCACCAGCCAGACACCGGCCCACACCCCCAGCGGCGCCAGCGGCAGCAGCACCAGCGCGGTGGCCATGTTGCGCAGGTCGATGAGGCCGAGCGCCGCGTAGGGGATCCACTTGGCCAGGTTCACGGCGGCGAAGAACACCGCCATCGTGCCGCTGAGCACCTGCGGCTGCAGCCTCAGCGGCAGCGTGTAGGCGCTGATAGGCGGCCCGCCGGCGTGCGCCACGAAGCTGGTAAAGCCCGACACCGTGGCGCAGGCGCGGCCGACCCAGGGCGATGCCGGCGCCGCGCCGCGGCGCGGCGGGAACAGCAGCCGCTGGGCCACGAAGGCCAGCGTCAGCGCGCCCACCAGGCCGGCCACCGCCTGCGTCGAAAGAACGCCGAACATCAGCGCGCCGATGACCACGCCGAGCAGCCCGAAGGGCAGCAGCAGCCTGACCAGCGCCGGGTCACGTTCGCGCCACAACTGCTGCAGCCCGGCGGCGTCCATGACCATCAGCAACGGCAGCATGATCGCCGCCGCCTGCGGCACCGGCATCGTGAGCGCGATCATCGGCGTGGCCAGGGCACCGAAGCCGCTGGCGAATCCGCTCTTGGCCAGACCCGTCAGCAGCACCGCCGGCACGGCGACGACGTAGAACCAGGGGTCGCTGACGAACGGGATCATGCCGCACCGCGCCGCCGCCGGCCACCGTGGCGGGCGCGCTCTTCAGGCAAGCCGGCAGGCCTCGTCGAAGGCCAGGCGCGGGTTGCGCGGCAACACCTTGGCCGGGTCGCCGGTACCCAGCGTGCAGACAAAGTTGGTGCGCACCGTGGTGCCGGCCCAGAAGGCGGCGTCCATCTTCGCGGCGTCGAAACCGCTCATCGGGCCGCAGTCCAGCCCCAGCGCGCGCGCCGCCAGCATCAGGTAGGCGCCCTGCAGGCTGGAATTGCGCATCGCCGTGCTGGCGATGAGCTCGGCCTTGCCGGCAAACCACGAGCGCGCGTCGGTGTGCGGAAACAGCTTGGGCAGTTGTTCATGGAAGGCCATGTCCATGCCGATGATCACCGTCACCGGTGCCTCGCGCACCTTCTGCTGGTTGCCCGGGCTCATGCAGGCCAGCAACTGGTCCTTGGCCTGGGCGCTGCGCACGAAGACGAATCGCGCCGGGCTGCTGTTGGCCGATGTCGGACCCCACTTCAGCAGTTCATAGAGCTCGTGCAGCTTGGCGTCGGGAAGCGGCTGGTCGAGGTAGCCATTCTGCGTGCGGGCTGCGGTGAAGAGCTGTGCGGTGGTGACGTTCATCGGGTGGGCAGAGGCGGCGAAAGCGACAATTCTCGGATGTTCCAGCCCAACCAGTCGGACGTGAGGCGATTCTTCTGCGCCGCCTACGCCGGGCAGCGCACCGGAGTGCCGCTGGACCCGATGGCCACGCTCGCCGCGCGCTGGATCGTCGAGCACCCCGAATACCACGCCGAGCTGGCCGACGAGACGGCGGCGCTGCAGGCCGTCTACACGGTGGAGGACGGCCGCACGAACCCCTTCCTGCACCTGTCCATGCACCTCACGATCGAAGAACAGGTGGCCATCGACCAGCCCACCGGCATCCGCCAGGCGGTGCAGTTGCTGGCGGCGCGGCGCGGCTCGATGCACGAAGCGCACCACGAGGTGATGGAGTGCCTGGGCGAGATGATCTGGGCCTCGCAGCGCAGCGGGCTGCCGCCCGACGGCCTGGCCTACATCGAGGCCGTGCGGCGCCGGGCGACACGCTGAGAGCGCCTCAGCGGATCGTGATCCAGGGCACCTCGAGCCAGTTGTCGGCGCGGTGCACCGCATCCACGTTGCTGCGCGCGGCCCAGGGGATGAGCTGGCGGTGCAGCGGCAGCAGGTGCACCTGGTCCTTGAATTCGCGCAGCGCGGCCTTCACCAGCGCCTCGCGTTTGACCGGGTCTGGCTCGGCGCTGGAGCGGGCCGCCAGCGCGTCGAAGCGCTCGTTGCGCCAGCCGCCGTAGTTGTACAGGCCCACGCCCTTGTCGCCACGGCCGCGCAGCACCGGGGTGATGATGGTTTCGGCGTCGGTGATCGAACCGCCCCAGCCGTACAGGTACAGGCTGGTGTCCATCTTCTCCAGCTTGGGAAAGTAGGTCGCGCGCGGCATCGCGTTGACCTTCACGCGCACCTTGAGCTGCGCCCACATGCCGGCCAGCGCGATGCAGATCTCCTCGTCGTTGATGTAGCGGTTGTTGGGGCAGTCGAGTGTGACCTCGAAACCCTCGCCATGCCCGGCCGCGGCCATCAGCGCGCGCGCACGGGCCAGGTCGAAGGGCAGCCGCGCCTCGAGCTGCGGGTCGCCGTAGGCGCCCAGCGGCGACGGCGTGATGCCGCCGGTGGGGAAGCTCTGGCCGTTCATCAGCTTGTTCTTCAGCGTCTCGATGTCGATCGCGTGGTACAGCGCCTGGCGCACGCGCAGGTCCTTGAACGGGTTGCTGTCGCCGGGCACCCTGGCGTAAAGCAGCTTGTCGCGCGACTGGTCCATGGCGATGAAGACGATGCGGTTCTCGGGCCCGTCGATGACCTTCACGCCGGCGGTGTTGCGCAGCCGCGCGATGTCGCGCGGCGCCGGGTCGAGCACGAAGTCGATCTCGCCCGACACCAGCGCCGCCAGCCGGGTGGCGTCGTTGGCGATCGGCGTGTAGACGATCTCCTGCACATTGCCGTCGAAGCGGCCCCACCAGCCGGGGTGGCGCTTGAAGGTGGTCTTGATGGCGGGCTGGCGGCTCGCCAGCACGAACGCTCCGGTGCCGTTGGCGTTGAAGGAGGCATGGCTTTCCTCCTTGTTCTTGTAGTCCAGCGGTCTGGTGACCTTGTGCCTTTCCGCCCAGGCGCGGCTCATCATCACCTGGGTGCCGATGTGCTGCGGGAAGATCGGGTTGGCCTTGTCGAGCCGGAACTCCACCGTCAGCGCATCCACCGCCACCGGCGTGCCCAGCGCGTTGGCGTAGACGCTCAGCTGCGAGGTCGGCTCCTTGGCGCGGTTGATGGAGAACACCACGTCGTCGGCCGTGAACGGCGTGCCGTCGTGGAACCTGACCTGGGGCCGCAGCTTGAAGTGCCAGATCAGCGGGGCGGTCTGCTGCCAGCTCGTCGCCAGCGCCGGCACGATGTTGAGCTGGCGATCGCGGCTGACCAGGCCTTCGTAGACCTGGCCGTTGATCTGGTTGGTGAGACCCTCGTTCTGCGCATGCGGGTCCATCGTCTGCGGGTCGCCCTGGCTGGCCCAGCGCAGGGTCTGGGCCTGCGCCGCGGCGCTCGCAGCCAGCAAGGCGGCCAGCGCGGCGGCTGTGATCAGGAACTTCATCGCGGCTCCAATCGGCAAGGGTGGGCGCGAGTGTAGGCAAGCGGCAGAGCCGGCCGTGGCGGCGGGAAGCGAGGTCCTGTGCCGCTCAGCCGCTCAGCATGGGCAGCACGTCGGCGTCGACCCAGAGCGCTTCCAGGTGCGGGAACTTGGTCGCAGCGTCGACCTCACGGCCGACGATGCGGTCGTTGCAGCCGGGCCGCGACAGCTCCAGCCGCGTCGGCGTGATCGGCAGTTCGGAACGCGTCGAATAGAACACCTTGACCGTCGGTGCCACCAGCTTGCCGGCGTTCTGCTCGACGACGACTGCGAGCCGCCCCGACTCCAGCCGCACCACCGAGCCGGTGGGGTAGATGCCCACGCTCTGCACGAAGGCGCTGAACAGCGTGGCGTCGAAGTGGCCCTTCCAGCCCGCCATCTGCGCGATCGCCTGCGCCGGGTTCCAGCCCGCCTTGTAAGGGCGGTTGGAGGTAACGGCGTCGTAGACGTCGCAGATGGCGCCCATGCGCGCCAGCGTCGTGAGGGCCTCGCCGCAGCGCCGCTGCGGATAGCCGGTGCCGTCGACGCGCTCGTGGTGGTGCAACACCACGTCGAGCATCTCGGCCATGGCGCCACGGCCTTCCAGCAGCAGCTCATGGCCGCGCACCGGGTGGCTGCGGATGACCTGGAATTCCTCGTCGGTCAGCCGGCCGGGCTTGTTCAGCACCGCCAGCGGCATCACCGCCTTGCCCAGGTCGTGCATCAGCCCGGCCAGGCCGGCCTGGCGGCAGGCTGCCTCGTCCAGGCCCAGCGTGCGCCCGAGCGCCACCATCAGCGCGCACACCGCCACCGAGTGCATGTAGGTGTAGTTGTCCTTGGTCTTCAGGCGCGCCAGGCTCACCAGCGTGTCGGGATTGCGCCACACCGAGCGCGCAATGTCCTCCACCCGCTGCATGCAGCTGGCGGCGCCGCGGCAGGCAGTGGCTCCGCCAGCACAGGCGCAGGCGTCGGCATCGGCTCGCTGACGGCGACCAGGTCCAGCCCCAACCGGGTGTCGATCCAGCATTCGGCGATCGCGCATTCGTGCAGGCGCTTGAGGTCCGCCGCGCTGTCGATGACGAAGCGCGACTGCCAGAACGGGGGGGCGATCCACGCGCTGCGCAGCAAGGTGCGCCAGCGCCGGCCTCACTGCCGAACGGCTTCGAACTCGATGATCAGCGCCACCTCGTCGCCGACCCAGCCGTTGGCCACCGCGTAGCTCATGCCGTGGGCGCTGCGCTTGAAGCTGCCGCGCGCCGAAACGCCCATCACGTAGGGCTTGCGGCCGAAGCCGCCCAGACTGCCGAGCGGCGACTGGGCGCTCTTGTTCCAGGTCGCCTGCAAGGTCAGCGGCTGCGTCTTGCCCAGCAGTTCGAGCTGGCCGCTGATCTCGAAGCCGCGCTCGCCCGTGCGGCGGGCGGCGGCGGCCGTGAACACCAGGCGCGGGAATTTGGCGCTGTTGAGGAAGTCGGACCCCTTCAGGTGCTCGTCGCGTTGGCGGTGGTTGCTGAAGACGCTGGCGGTCTCGACCTCGATGCGCACCTCGGACAGCTCGGCGCGGTCTTCGTCGAAGCGGTAGCTGCCGCTCGCGGTGCGGAACATCCCCAGCACCTTGGCATAGCCGATGTGGTCGACCAGGAAACCGACCGACAGGTGGTCCGGGTCGATCTCGTAGCGGGCCGGCTGCGCCTGCGCCGGCCCGGCCGCCAGCAGGCCGACGCAGCAGGCCAGGCTGGCGAGCGCGGCGCCGGCCTGCCGGCGTGCGGCCCGCAGCGGGCGCGGGTCGAGGCGGATCCGTGGTGTTGACGAGGGTGAGGTGTGCATGCTCAGGTCTCCAGGGTGGGCCGACGCGCACGCGCCAGTGTGCGCACGTCGATGGCGAAGGAGGTGGCCAGCAAGGCCAGGCTGGCCGCAGCCAGCGCCGTGGCCAGCGGCGGCGGGACGATCGGGGCCAGGCAGACGACCAGCGTGCTGATCTGCACCACGCACACGGCCCGGCGGCGCCGACTTGGCGGCAGCGCAGCGGCCAACCAGGGCCAGGGGCGCGCGGCGGCGACGAAGGCGTAGCGCATCAGTCCCGATGCCAGCACCCAGGGGCCGGCCTGGCCCGCCTGCAGCACCAGCGCGCACAGCACCAGCGTCAAGGCGGCGTCGGTCTCCATGTCGAAACGGGCGCCGAAGACGCTGGCCAGGCCGCTGCGGCGGGCCAGCGGGCCGTCGACGGCATCGAGCAGCGCCGCCAGCGCGGCCGCCGCCACGACGAACCAGCCTGCCGCCGCGGCGGACGCTGGCGGCTGCAGCGCGGGCTCGCCCACCCCGGCGGCCAGCAACGCCGCCAGCACCAGGCGGGCCAGCGTGACGCGGTTGGCGGCACCGAAGCGCGCGTGCGGGTGCGCGGCAATGTCGTCCAGGCCGCGCCACACCAGCCAGGCCCCGGCCGCGTAGAGCAGCAGGGCCTTCAGCACGTAGTCCGCGCCCAGACCGCCGGCGGCCGCGAATGCCACCGCCGTCGACCCGGCCAGGCCAGCCGCGGCGGACAGGTCTCGCGCCGCATCACGCCTCAGCGCCGACCCGGCGCCAGCGCCGGCCAGGTGTTGCCGTGTGGCCGACAGGGTGGACTGGCGGCGGCCCGGTGGCGTCATCGGCGGCACCGTAACATCGTTGCGCGAGCGCTGCATTGCATTGCGCTCACCCTGCGCCCCGCCATGCGCTCGTCGCGCCTGGCACCGGCCCTTGCATCGTGTGCTCCACTGGCCTCACCGTGACCTCACCGTCCTTGCCGTCCGCAGCTGCCGCATCGTCCGCGCTCCCGTCTGCAGGCACCGCCGTCACGGCCCGCGCCTGCTGGGTCGTCGCCGCCGGCCGGGCCGAACTGCGCCGCGAGACCCTGCCGCCGCTGGCCGACGGCGAGGTACGCGTGCGCACCCTGCACAGCGGCGTCAGCCGTGGCACCGAAGGTCTGGTCTTGCGCGGCGAGGTGCCGGCCAGCGAAGCCCGGCGCATGCGTGCCCCGTTCCAGGCCGGCGAATTCCCGGCGCCGGTGAAGTATGGCTATGTCAGCGTCGGCGTGGTCGAGGCCGGGCCCGATGACCTGCGTGGACGCACGGTGTTCTGCCTGTACCCGCACCAGACCGTCTACCAGGTCGGCGCCGACACGGTGCTGCCGCTGCCGAGCGACGTGCCGGCCGCGCGCGCCGTGCTGGCCGCCTACATGGAGACCGCCGTCAACGCGCTGTGGGACGCTGCGCCCGGCATCGGCGAGCGCATCGCGGTGGTCGGCGGCGGCACGCTGGGCCTGCTGGTGGCGTGGCTGGCGGCACGGCTGCCGGGGTGCACGGTGCAGCTCATCGACACCGTGCCGGCGCGTGCCGACGTGGCGGCGGCGCTGGGGGCCGGCTTCGCCTTGCCCGACGCGGCAACGCCCGAAGCCGACCTGGTGATCCACACCAGCGGCCACGCCGCCGGCCTGGCCACTGCGCTGCGCCTGGCCGCTTTCGAGGCCACCGTGCTCGAACTCAGCTGGTACGGCAGCCGTGCCGTGAGCCTGCCGCTGGGCGAGGCCTTCCACGCCCGGCGCCTGGTGCTGAAGAGCTCGCAGGTCGGCCATGTCGCCCCCGCGCAGCGCGGCCGCTGGAGCCACCGGCGCCGGCTGGCGCTGGCCTTGTCGCTGCTCGCCGACCCGGTCCTGGACCGGCTCATCACGCACAGCGCGCCCTTCGATGAACTGCCACAGGTGCTGGCGCGACTGGCCGGAGCAGACGGCGCAGGGGCCGCACCCGACACGCTGTGCCAGCGCATCGACTACGCGCCCGGACCGGAGCGCTGAGCGCCGTGCGCAGCGCGGCATCGCCGGAAACCGGATCCCGCATCCCCAGCGTCGAAGGAAACGACACCGATGTACGCCGTCAACGTCAGAGACCACGTCATGATCGCCCACAGCTTGCGCGGCACGGTGTTCGGGCCCGCGCAGCGTCTGCATGGCGCCACCTACGTCGTCGACCTCGAGTTGCGCCGCGACGAGCTCGACGCCGACGGCATCGTGGTCGACATCGGCCTGGCCACCCAGGTGTTGCGCGATGAACTGGCCAGGCTCAACTTCCGCAACCTCGACGAGGTGCCGGAATTCGCCGGCCACAACACCACCACAGAGTTCCTGGCGCGCGCGATCTTCGACCGCGTGGCCACACGCATTGCCGCCGGCGCCATGGGTCCGCATGCGCTGCCGGGGGCCGCGTCACCCGGGCTGACACAGATGCGGGTGACGCTGAACGAGTCGCACGTGGCCTGGGCCGCCTACGAAGGGGCTTTGCCGGTGCAGCCCCGGCCCTGATCATCGGTCGACCGACATGCCCGGCCGCCGCGCCTGCTGCTTCCTCGTCCCCGGCGACTGGCATACGCCCACCGGCGGCTACACCTATGACCGGCGGCTGGTGCAGGCGTTGCGCGCTGCCGGCTGGGCGGTCCAGACCCACCGGCTGGACGGCGACTGGCCCTGGCCCGACGCAGCGGCGCTGGCCGTAACGCGCACCTGCGTCGAAGCGCTGACCGCGGGCAGCCTGGTGGTGGCCGATGGCCTGGCCTTCGGCGCCCTGCCCGGCTTCGTGCAGCGCCACGCCGAACGGCTGCGCTGGGTGGCGCTGGTGCACCACCCGCTGCACATGGAAACCGGGCTCGACGAGACCATGCGCCACGATTTGCATCGCAGTGAAGAACAGGCCCTTCAGGGCGCGCGGCAGGTGGTGGTGACCAGCCGCAGCACGGCGCAGGATGTGGCCGCCATGGCAGTGCCGCCGGATCGCATCGCCGTCGTCGAACCGGGCACCGACCCGATGCTGCCCCCGCGTGGCGACGGCGGTACCGGCGGCACGGGCCGCGTGCGCTTGTTGTGCGTGGCCGCGCTGATACCGCGCAAGGGCCACGCCGTGCTGTTGCAGGCACTGGCCGGGCTGGCGGGGCAGGACTGGGTGCTGCACAACGTCGGCAGCGCAACGCGTGATGCGCAGACGGCCGCACGGCTGCACGCCATGAGCATGGCCGCCGAGCTGGCCGGACGCGTGTTCTGGCATGGCGCGGTCGACGCTGCCGCATTGCGGGCTCAGTACGCGGCGGCCGACGTCTTCGTGTTGCCGTCGCTGCACGAGGGCTACGGCATGGCGGTGGCCGAAGCGCTGGCGTTCGGCCTGCCGGTGCTGGCCAGCAGCGCCGGCGCCCTGGCGCAGACGTTGCCGGCTGATGCGGGGTTGCACGTGCCGCCCGGCGACGCCATCGCACTGCGCACGGCGCTGGCGCAGCTGATGGCCGACCCCGGCCTGCGCGCGCGGCTGGCGGCGG
>JAUXVE010000036.1 GCA_030680415.1 Rubrivivax sp. | reverse complement strand
CTGCCAGGAGCTGTTGAACCGCTTCTATCGACACGTCCTGCTTTAAGGTCCGCTTGATCTCGTTCTGTGCATCCATCCACGACGATAGAAGATGGCATTGAAAATGTCCAGCGGTTTCTTGAGGTAAAGGGCAGGGCTAGGCCCAGACTGCCGGTGTAATAGTGGTTCTGCGTCTCGATGACGGTGACCTCGGGGGTGCCGCGAACAGCGGTGATGACCGAGTTGCGAGCGTCCAGCGAGTAGCCCTGGCGCAGCCCGCGCTGCAGCAGCATGCCGATGCCCTGCAGGTCGCCCAGGAACAGGCCGTTGGCTTCCACCAGCACGCTCTTGCGGTCGGGGTGCGGCTGACTCGCCACCGGCGTCGCGCCGAGCAGGCTGTGCGAATAGGCGTCGGCCACCGCTCGCGCCTCGGGCGTGCCGGCCCTGGCTGTGACGTCGGTGTTGCGCGCCTGCAGCCGTACCTGGTTGTGCACGCGAACGAACTCCACCACCTGCGGGCCGCCGGCGCCGTTGACCGAGTAGGCCATCAGGCCGCCCAGCACCCAGGCCTCGCTGATGCCACTCCTGATCTTGGGCGACAGCAGGAAGGGCTGGCCCAGCTGCTCGGGCAACAACTCGATCCAGACCTTCTCGTCCTTCTGCCACAAGGTGAGCGCGCCGTCGATGCGGCGCGCATCCCTGAGCACCGCGGCGAACGGTGGCAGCCTGGGCGGCGTGGCTGTCATCGCGGGCCCTGTGGCGCGCGCCGGCGCCGGCGCGACGGCGTCCTTGCCGGTCGGCAGCAAGGCACACGCGCTCAACAGCCCGGCCAGGGCCAGGACCAGTGCAGCACGGGGCAGAGCGGGTGGGTGGCGCATCGCATCAGCCGCAGGGGCCATGGCCCTGCGGCTGATGGCCATTGTGAGTCAAAGCCGCGCCCCGCGCAGGGGCGCTGCTGCGCAGCATTGCACGCCCGGCATGGCCCGGGCCGCGGGCCCGGGATCTGCCTGCGCAGCAGAAGGACTCACATCTGCTTCAATGAATCGGCTTGAAGCGCACCCGCTTCGGCCGCGCGCCTTCCTCGCCCAGGCGCTTCTTCTTGTCGGCTTCGTACTCCTGGTAGTTGCCGGCGTAGAAGAACCACTGCGAATCGCCCTCGCAGGCCAGGATGTGGGTGCAGATGCGGTCGAGGAACCAGCGGTCGTGGCTGATGACCATCGCCGAGCCGGCGAATTCCAGCAGCGCCTCTTCCAGCGCGCGCAGGGTTTCCACGTCGAGGTCGTTGCTGGGCTCGTCGAGCATCAGCACGTTGCCGCCCTGGGCCAGCGTCTTGGCCAGGTGCAGGCGTCCGCGCTCGCCGCCCGACAGGCTGCCAACGCGCTTTTGCTGGTCGTTGCCCTTGAAATTGAAGCGGCCGAGGTAGGCCCGCGAGGGCATCACGAACTTGCCGACGACGATGTTGTCCAGGCCGCCGGAGACGTCTTCCCACACCGTCTTCTCGTCGGCCAGCGCCTGGCGGCTCTGGTCGACGAAGGCCAGGTGCGCGGTCTTGCCGATCACGACCTCACCCGAGTCGGGCTTCTCGACACCCTGCAGCATGCGGAACAGCGTCGTCTTGCCGGCGCCGTTGGGGCCGATGATGCCGACGATGGCACCGGGCGGCACCTTGAAGCTGAGGTCGTCGATGAGCAGCCGTTCCGAGAAGCTCTTGGTAACGTTCTTGAATTCGATGACCTCGTTGCCCAGGCGCTCGGCCACCGGGATGAAGATCTCGTTGGTCTCGTTGCGCTTCTGGTATTCGACGTCGCTCAGTTCCTCGAAGCGCGCCAGGCGGGCCTTGCTCTTGGTCTGCCGCGCCTTGGCGTTGGAGCGCACCCACTTGAGCTCCTCCTTCATCGCCTTCATGCGTGCGTCTTCGGTCTTCTGCTCCACCTCCAGGCGCTTTTCCTTTTGCTCCAGCCAGTCGGAGTAGTTGCCCTTCCAGGGGATGCCGGCGCCGCGGTCGAGCTCCAGGATCCACTCGGCGGCGTTGTCCAGGAAGTAACGATCGTGGGTGATGGCCACCACGGTGCCCGGGAAGCGCTGCAGGAAGTGCTCGAGCCACTCGACGCTTTCGGCGTCCAGATGGTTGGTCGGCTCGTCGAGCAGCAGCATGTCGGGCTTGCTCAGCAGCAGCCGGCACAGCGCGACGCGGCGCTTCTCGCCGCCGGACAAGACGCCGATCTTGGCCTCCCAGGGCGGCAGGCGCAGCGCGTCGGCGGCCAGCTCCAGCTGCAGGTCGGTGTTCTCGCTGCCGGCGGCGCCGATCACCGCTTCGAGCTCGGCCTGCTCGGCGGCAAGCTTGTCGAAGTCGGCGTCTTCGTGGCCGTATTCGGCGTAGACCTCGTCCAGCCGCTTCTTGGCCGCCAGTACCCCGCCGATGCCTTGTTCGACCGCCTCGCGCACCGTCTGCTCGGGCTCCAGGTACGGCTCCTGCGGCAGGTAGCCGATGTTCAGCCCGGGCATGGGCACGGCCTCGCCCTCGTACTCCTTGTCGACGCCGGCCATGATTTTGAGCAGCGTGCTCTTGCCCGAGCCGTTGACGCCGAGCACGCCGATCTTGGCGCCGGGGAAGAAGGACAAGGAGATGTTCTTCAGGATCTGCCGCTTCGGCGGCACGATCTTGCCAACGCGGTTCATCGTAAATACGTACTGGGCCATGGTGTGTTGTGTGCTGCCGTGGGGCCGAAGGGCCGAACCCGCGATTATCCCGGACGGCAGCCTGCCCGGCCGGATGCCGGTGGCGCTGGCATCATGGCGGCCATGAACACCCCGCTGCAAACCGTCGAAGCCGACAGGTCCCTCGTCCGCCTGACGCACATCGTCTATGCCCTGCACGCGCTGGGCCTGGCCATCGGCGCCTTCGGCGCGGCCAGCGTGCTGGGTTCGTTCCTCTTCGGCTGGCCTTCGATCATTGCCGTCGTCATCAACTACGTCAAACGCAGCGACGTACGTGGCACCTGGCTGGAATCGCACTTCAGCTGGCAGATCCGCACGTTCTGGTTCGCGCTGCTGTGGGCGCTGATCGTGGCGCTGGTGTCGCTGCCGCTGACGGTGATCCTGGTCGGCATCGGCACCTGGGTCGCGGGGCTGTTCATCCTGGGCGTGTGGGCGATTTACCGCATTGCACGCGGCTGGCTGCGGCTGCAGGCGCACCAATCGATGCCCATGCCGTAGAATCCACGCTTGTGCCGCGGCTTCCAGTCATCGCGGCACGGTCGCTTCCGACCTCGTTGTTTCTCTCGCGCCTACCGACTGGTGCGCCCGCCCCGGGTGACAGCAGGCTGCGAACCACGGCCCCTCTGATCAAAATTCAAGGGCCCCAAGACCACATGCTATTCACCGACCTCGGCCTGGCCGAGCCGCTCCTGCGCGCCGTTCGCGAGCACGGCTACGAAACCCCGACACCGATCCAGGTGCAGGCCATTCCCGTCGTCCTCAACGGCGGCGACGTCATGGGCGGCGCGCAGACCGGTACCGGCAAGACCGCCGGCTTCACGCTGCCGATGCTGCAGCGCCTGTCGCTCGTCAAGCCCGTGCGTGATGCGCGTGGCCGCATCCCCATCCGCGCCCTCATCCTGACACCGACGCGCGAACTCGCCGCGCAGGTGGAAGAAAGCGTGCGCACCTACGGCAAGTACATGCCGCTGACGAGCATGGTGATGTTCGGCGGCGTCGGCATGCAGCCGCAGATCGACCGCTTGCGCAAGGGCGTCGACATCCTGGTGGCCACGCCGGGCCGCCTGCTCGACCACCACCAGCAAGGCACGCTGGACTTGAAGCATGTCGAGATCTTCGTCCTCGACGAGGCCGACCGCATGCTCGACATGGGCTTCATCCACGACATCAAGAAGGTGCTCGCGGTGCTGCCGGCCAAGAAGCAGAGCCTGCTGTTCAGCGCCACCTTCAGCGACGAGATCAAGGCGCTGGCCGACCGGCTGCTGAACCAGCCGGTGCTGATCGAGGTGGCGCGCCGCAATGCCACCGCCGACCTCATTGCGCAGAAGGTGCACCCGGTGGGCCGCGAGCGCAAGAAGGAACTGCTGGCCCACCTCATCAAGACCGGCGACTGGCACCAGGTGCTGGTCTTCACGCGCATGAAGAGCGGCGCCAACCGGCTCACCGACTACCTCAACGACCACGGCATCAGCGCCATGGCGATCCACGGCAACAAGAGCCAGGGCGCTCGCACCAAGGCGCTGGCCGACTTCAAGGCCGGCGAGCTGCAGGTGCTGGTGGCCACCGACATCGCGGCGCGCGGCATCGACATCGACATGCTGCCGCACGTCGTGAACTTCGAGCTGCCCAACGTGCCCGAGGACTACGTGCACCGCATCGGCCGCACCGGCCGCGCCGGCGCCAGCGGCGAGGCGATCTCGCTGGCCTGCCTGGACGAGGAGGTGTTCCTGAAGGACATCGAACGCCTCATCAAGCGCAGCATCCCGCGTGAGGCGGTGCCTGGCTTCGAGCCACCGGCCGGCGAACGCGCCGAGCCGATCGTGCTCGGCCGCATGACCATCGGCGTCGGTGGCACACGGCGCAACGCCGGCGGCGGCGGCGGCTACGGTGGTGGCGGTGGTGGCGGTGGCCGCGGCGGCCGTCCGGGCGGCGGCGGCCGGCCCGCCAGCCAGGCGCCCGCTC
>JAUXVE010000035.1 GCA_030680415.1 Rubrivivax sp. | reverse complement strand
AGGTTTACGCAGCCGCAGCCCCAACAGCCCCGCACTTCACCACCGTGGCGGCGGTTCAGTCCAACGAGGTTTATCCGACGCCATCGGCCGTGTCGCTCATGGCCAGCTTGGGTGCGGCGTCAGATAAACGCTTTCCGTTATAGGTCCCAGTTGAACTAAACCGCTGACGCGGTGGTGGCGCGCGGCGAGTTGCGAAGCCGCGCCACTAGGCCCGGGTGCTCTGGCTCCGCAGCTCGGTCCGAACTGGTAAGTCGACGACGATGCGGCTGTGTGCTCAATGACTGATCTGGCCGACTTGCGCGCCACATCTTCTGCCGCTCCTCTGTCGGCCGCCAAAGGGCTTCCCGATCAAGGGGAACAAGTGCATCATTCATAGGTGCGCCGCAGCCTCACCCGCAACGCTGCGCGGACGAACTGAGGGCTTGCTGAGGGCCTTGTCTTAGACCAAAATTTCACGATGTGAGCTGAACCTTACATTCCCCATAGGACCGGGGAGCCGAGGTTTACGCAGCCGCAGCCCCAACAGCCCCGCACTTCACCACCGTGGCGGCGGTTCAGTCCAACGAGGTTTATCCGACGCCATCGGCCGTGTCGCTCATGGCCAGCTTGGGTGCGGCGTCAGATAAACGCTTTACGTTGGGTCGTCGTCGCTAAGAGCAACCACGATGCCGATCTCCTTGCCGCCGCACATCCTTTCAATTCGGCACTCTAGGGTTCCGAACTTGTCGTTCGGTTCAGGCTGACGCAGGACTGCGCCTTCTCGTAAGCACTTAAATAGCGAAGGCGCGCCAATCTTCCGCGTCGCCATCTGCTTCTTGGCGTGAGGGGTGACGACAACGCTTGCCGTATCCTTGGAGCGCGCATGAATCAGTCGCTGAAGCTGCGTCTTGCTCTGCTTGCCTACGCGATCATAGCCCATAAAATTTATGCCCTAGTGTATAACGGTGTCCGCTTGCCGTGCTTGACTTTTTGCACGGCTTGACGCTGTAGTTATCCTCAGCCCGAACATCATGCCCGCGCCTTGTACGGGCCGCGCTTCTTGGCGTCCGGCTCGGGCACCAAGCGCACGATTTCCTCGATGCTCCAGACATGGGCGGCAATGCCTGCCTGCATGGCTGGCGTGACCTTCAGCGTCTTGTGGATGCGCGCGAAGTTGTAGTGCATGAAGTGCAAGCTGACCGCGTGCATGTGCATCTCGATCTTTTTGCTGAACCCGTTGGTCAGCCGCGTGAACCGCTGCATGCCCATGCGCATGCGCATGGTCAGGTTCGCGCGCTCGACGTTGGACGTTGAGACAAGCTCAGGGAACGGGATGCCGATCTTGGGCTCCTTGGTGCAGCCGATGCACTCCGCCGGGCTGTAGCGGCGCTTCGCTTCCTTTGCCGGCGGGCCGGCCGCATAGCTCTTGTTCAGGACCGCATAGTCCACGTTCGCGCCGAAGGCTTTTGCTACGGCGGCAGGGTAGCCGCTCATGCCGTCAGTGGTGAGCTGCACGCGGTTCGACAAGCGCGAGGCCAAGTCTTCCATGAAGGCTTCTGCGCAGCCTGCCGTGCGGTAGCCGAGCATGTAGCAGGGCATCAGCTTCGTGGTGCGGTCAATGGCCGTGTAGGTGTAGCAGTCGCCCAGGCGCAACGCCGAGTCAGCGTCGGCCGGGACGTTCTTCGCCTTCGCGCCGATGAAGGCCCAAATCTCATCGACTTGAATGTCGGTCAACGCCAGGTTGCGCATGGTCTTGCCTTGGTACTCCGAGCACGCGGCGCCAACGTCGGCCAGGAGCTTGGTGACAGTGTTGATCGACACATCTGCGACCCGCGACACCGACCGCATCGACATGCCTTCCACCAGCATGGTGACGATCTGGACGCGCTTTTCGATGGGGAGTCGGTTCATGTCTGCCTCGAATTGAGACTGAACTATACATGACCGATCAAGGAATGCAACAGACATCGCAATTTTTTCGTTGCGTTTGCAGATTCTGGACTATAGTCGCGCATCGATAGGAGAAGCAATGGCCATCCCCGACCAGTCCCGCGTCCAGGAACTCTTGAGTCCGCACAACGATGCCGTTGTGGGCATCGCGCAGAGCGCGTGGGCAAGATGGGAAAGGAACCCGGAGCGGGCGCAGTTATACCGACGCGTGCGCGCCTGCCTTGTCCACAACTACATGATGCTGGACGCCATCCCCAACCTCCCGGCGGATGAGCGGATCAAGCACGTAGAGGGACAAGAGACGGCGCTCTTCTTGATCAGCGATGAGTTGGTCATCCGCTTTAAGAAGGGCAACGAGAAGGGCCTGACAAGCAACATCGGCACTCAAGCCGTGCTTGAGTACAACGACCCGGAAGAAAGCCTTTCCTTGCTTGGGCTCCCTGACCTCATCAGGGTGGACATTGCGTATGTCCTGAACGACCTGCAAACCAAGATTCAGGATGTGCTGGTTGTGGCCAGAGATAACGAGCGCGTTGCGTGGTCCTACTCAATCATGCAGCGTGCCGCGGATGTCGGCGATCCGACCTATCTGCCGATCGATCCCCAACAACCGCCGCCGGCCGACACTGGACTTCGGCTGCCGGAAATCAACGAAGAGAAGAAGCGAATCGATGGAGCACAGTAGCGCGGCGAACATTTCTCGCGCGGGGACTTTCAACGGGGAAATGTTCAGGCTGGCGCGTCAACTCCGAGGGTTGACGCAAAAGGAGTTCTCGGAGGCTCTGCATGCGGAGCCTTCGACGGTTTCGCGTGTCGAGAATGGGGTGAGCCAAGCAACCGCTGAACTGGCAGACAAGGCCGCTCGGCTGCTTGATGTGCCTATCGAGTTCTTC
The DNA here is from genome assembly GCA_030680415.1 of Rubrivivax sp. Lineage (GTDB taxonomy): Bacteria > Pseudomonadota > Gammaproteobacteria > Burkholderiales > Burkholderiaceae_C > Rubrivivax. The sequence continues at coordinate 45,346 of JAUXVE010000035.1, read as the reverse complement.
CGACAGTCGGAGCGGCCATACGGCCTCCCCATGAGCGTTCATCCTATGTGGCGCTCAAAGGTTGCCGTACCGCAGTACAGCATTGATCAGGCTCTCGCAGAATTGAATCTGCGGATCATTCACGTCCGCAGGTTGATTCGGTCAGTTGAGTATGAGCCCGTGCTGCCAATGCCGGAGATTGACACTGGATCGGTCGGCGGTAGCGCGGCGGAAGTTGCCGCGCTCGTTCGCCGTGCATGGATGATGCCGGCCGGGCCTGTGATGGACCTTGTGCAGTGGATCGAGCGGGCCGGCTGCTTCGTCATGTACACCGATCTGCCGGACGCCGCCATGTCCGGGGTGACTCTACGGGTGCCAGACATGCGGCCGTGCATCTTCGTAAACCGATCGATGCCAACGGATCGCATAAGGCACACCCTGGCGCACGAACTGGGCCACCTGATCATGCATCGCTACCCAAGCGAAGACATGGAGCGCGAGGCCGACGCATTTGCTGCTTCGTTCTTGATGCCGGCGAACGACATCCGCCCTTACTTCGCCGGCAAGAAGATCGACCTCAAGCTGCTAGCTGCTCTCAAGCCGGAGTGGCGCGTGTCTATGCAGTCGCTGCTGTACAGATCCACCACGCTTGGCTATGTGAACGACAACCAAGCGCGCTACCTGTGGCAGCAGTTCAACATGAAGAAGCTTCGGATGCGAGAGCCGGCAGAGTTGGACTTGCCCCCTGAATCACCTTCTTTGATCGCAAAGCTGTTCCAGATGCACCAAGAGAGCTTGTCCTACAGCGTCGATGATCTAGCGACGCTCTTCGCCATCCATCCGACCGAACTGAAGCGGCTCTACGGGGTCGGCGAGCATAGCGGCGCCAAGCGCCCGCAACTACGTGTTGTCGGTTGACTTGTTCCAGCGTGCCGCAGCCGCCTTCTTGGCAATCTCTTTTCGCTTGCGCGGACTCAAGGCAGCGGCCCGTGCGGCGCCGCCCTTCTTGCCCCCCAGGGCGCCCAATGCAACCGCCGCCGGGTTCTTTACAGGCACCGGCGGCGGCTCGTCCTTGGGCGCGTCGCCCGTGAGCTGGTCGAGAATGTGCTTCGCCATCTGGTTGGCGTCGCGGTGTGGCTTGCTTGAGCGGGTAGGCATGACCGGCACACTATCACGCCAGGCGTGACGCCTCAAGAGGCGCGGATTTCAAACTGAGACACTACCCGCCGCGCGCGTCCGGCCGGCGGCCATCGTCTAGCATGGCCGTTCACGTCGACGTCGATCCGGCATCCCCCGCAACCGCCCCAGGAGACCCCCCATGAACCTGCCCGGTCTGAACTTCCAGCTCGGCGAAGACATCGACGCCTTGCGCGACGCGGTGAGAACGTTCGCGCAAGCCGAGATCGCTCCGCGCGCCGCCGAGACCGACCGCAGCGACCAGTTCCCGATGGACCTGTGGCGCAAGATGGGCGATCTGGGTGTGCTGGGCATCACCGTGCCCGAGGAAGACGGCGGCGCCGGCATGGGCTACCTGGCGCACATGATCGCGATGGAGGAGATCAGCCGTGCCAGTGCCAGCGTCGGCCTGAGCTACGGCGCGCACAGCAACCTGTGCGTCAACCAGATCAAGCGCAACGGCACCCCGGCGCAGAAGAAGAAGTACCTGCCCAGGCTGATCAGCGGCGAGCACGTCGGCGCGCTGGCGATGAGCGAGTCGGGCGCCGGCAGCGACGTCATCGGCATGAAGCTCAAGGCCGTGGAGACGGGTGGCCACTATGTGCTCAACGGCACCAAGATGTGGATCACCAACGGCCCCGACGCCGACACCATGGTGGTCTACGCGAAGACCGAACCCGAGCCTGACGACCCCCAGGCTGCGCCACCCCCCGAGGGGGCTCGCCGGCCTTCGGGCGGCCGGGCGGCCGGCGGCGGCGCCCGCAGCATCACCGCCTTCATCGTCGAGAAGGGCATGAAGGGCTTCGGCACCGCGCAGAAGCTCGACAAGCTGGGCATGCGCGGCAGCCACACCGGCGAGATGGTGTTCAACAACGTCGAAGTGCCGGCCGCGAACATCCTCGGCCACCGCAACGGCGGCGCCAAGGTGCTGATGAGCGGCCTGGACTACGAGCGCGCGGTGCTGGCTGCCGGCCCCATCGGCATCATGCAGGCGGTGATGGACAACGTGGTGCCCTACACCCACGACCGCAAGCAGTTCGGCCAGAGCATCGGCGAGTTCCAGCTCATCCAGGGCAAGGTCGCCGACATGTACACCGTGCTGCAGGCCGGCCGCGCCTTCTGCTACACGGTGGGCAAGAACCTCGACCTGCTCGGTGCCGAGCACGTGCGGCAGGTGCGCAAGGACTGCGCCAGCGTCATCCTGTGGTGCGCCGAGAAGGCCACCTGGATGGCCGGCGAAGGCATCCAGATCTTCGGCGGCAACGGCTACATCAACGACTACCCGCTAGGCCGGCTGTGGCGCGACGCCAAGCTGTACGAGATCGGCGCCGGCACGAGCGAGATTCGCCGCATGCTGATCGGCCGCGAGCTGTTTGCCGAGACGATGTGACGGCGGTGGCCCGCCCCTGCCTATCCCCCACTACCCGACCACCACCATGAGCGATGAACTGCAAGACCTGATTCAGAACAACCGGCGCTGGGCGGCGGCCACCGAAAAGCGTGAGCCGGGGTTCTTCACCCGGCTGGCGGAGCAACAGAACCCGCGCTACATGTGGATCGGCTGCGCCGACAGCCGCGTGCCGGCCAACGAGATCACCGGGCTCGACCCGGGTGAGGTCTTCGTGCACCGCAACGTGGCCAACGTCGTCGTGCCCTCCGACCTCAACGCGCTGTCGACCATCCAGTTCGCCGTCGAGCACCTGTTGGTCGAGCACATCATGGTCGTGGGCCACTACGGTTGTGCCGGCGTGCGCGCGGTGCTGCGCGGCACGCGCGTGGGCCTGGCCGACAACTGGCTGCGCCACGTGCAGGACGTGCGGCTGCGCCACCGCAAGCGCCTGGAGCACCTGTCGCCCGAAGCGCAGGAAGACACGCTGTGCGAGATGAACGTCATTGAGCAGGTCGGCAACGTGGCGCTGTCCACCGTGTTGCAGGACGCCTGGGGGCGTGGCCAGAAGGTGGCCGTGCACGGCTGGGTCTACGGGCTGCGCGACGGGCTGCTGAAGGACCTGGACGTCACCATGCACAGCCCCGACAGCGTGGTCAGCGTGTTCGCGGCCGCGCTCAAGCGCTACCCGCGCGCCACCGAGTGAGCGGCTCGCCTTGTTCCCGCACAAGCTGACCGACAGCCGCGCCTACGACATTGCGCGCGCCCTCATCGACGGCTTCAACCGCCACTATCGCCTGTTCCGCGAAACCAGCGCCGCGGCCAAGGGCCGCTTCGAGCAGGCCGACTGGCACGGCCAGCAGCGCGCGCAGGCGCAGCGCATCGAGTTCTACGACCAGCGTGTCGACGAAGCCGTCGACCGCCTGCGTCGCGAGTTCAACGTCGAAGCGCTGTCCATGGACACCTGGCAGCAGGTCAAGTTGCACTACATCGGCCTGCTGACCGACCACCGCCAGCCCGAACTCGCCGAGACTTTCTTCAACTCGGCGACCGCCAAGCTGCTGCACCGCAGCTACTTCCGCAACGACTTCATCTTCGTGCGGCCGGCCATCAGCACCGAATACATCGAGGCCGAAGAGCCGGGTGCCGTGCCCACCTACCGCGCCTACTACCCGAGCAAGGACAACCTGCACGAGACCTGGGTGCGCATCATCGGCAACTTCCAGCTCGAGCTGCCGTTCGAGGACCTGGAGCGCGACGTCGAGCACGTGGTGCAGGCCATGGTGGTCGAACTCGGCGGCTTCCGGCCGCGCACCAACTTTCAGATCCAGGTGCTGGCCAGCCTGTTCTACCGCAACAAGGGCGCCTACCTGGTCGGCAAGATCATCAACGGCTTCAACGAGACACCGCTGGCGCTGCCCATCCTGCACGCCCCGCCGTCGGCGGACCGCGCCGACGCGGCGGGCGGCGCCCAGGGGGGCGACGCCGATGGCGCCACGGCAAGCGCGGACGGCCGGCTCGTCATCGACGCCGCGCTGTTCGGCGAGGATGAACTGCTGATGATCTTCAGCTATGCACGTGCCTACTTCATGGTCGACATGGAGGTGCCCAGCGCCCATGTGCACTTCCTGCGCTCGCTGATGCCCCGCAAACCGCGCGCCGAGCTCTACAACGCGATCGGGCTGCAGAAGCACGGCAAGAACCTCTTCTACCGCGACTTCCTGGCCCACCTGCGCCATTCGACGGATGCCTTCCGCATCGCGCCCGGCATCAAGGGCATGGTGATGCTGGTCTTCGACCTGCCGTCGTTCCCGTACGTGTTCAAGGTCATCAAGGACTTCTACCCGGCGCAGAAGGACACCACGCGCGAGCAGATCAAGGCCAAGTACCTGCTCGTCAAGCAGCACGACCGCGTCGGCCGCATGGCCGACACGCTGGAGTACAGCAACGTCGCCTTTCCGCGCCAGCGCTTCGAGGACGAGCTGGTGGCCGAACTGCGCCACTACTGCGGCAGCCTGCTCGAGGAAGACGGCGACATGCTCGTCATCCGCCACGTCTACATCGAGCGGCGCATGATCCCGCTCAACATCTACCTGCACGAGGCCAGCCCCGAGCAGCTGGCGCACGCGGTGGTGGAGTACGGCAACGCGATCAAGGACCTGGTGTCGGCCAACATCTTCCCCGGCGACATGCTGTGGAAGAATTTCGGCGTCACACGCCACGGCAAGGTCGTCTTCTACGACTACGACGAGATCGAGTACATCACCGATTGCAACTTCCGCCGCGTGCCCGAGCCGCGCAACGAGGAAGAGGAAATGTCGGGCGAGGTCTGGTACTCGGTCGGCCCGCACGACGTCTTCCCCGAGACCTTCGCCCCCTTCCTGCTCGGCAATGCGCAGGTACGCGAGGTCTTCATGGCGCACCACGCCGAGCTGCTGGACGCCGCCTTCTGGCAAGGCCACAAGGAGCGCATCGCAGCCGGCCACGTGCACGACGTCTTTCCCTACGAGCCGTCCAAGCGTTTCTCGCGGCGGCCGGCACAATGACGGACCGACCTTTTCAAGGAGCACACCATGGCTGATGCCATCGTCATCGTTTCCGCTGCCCGCACCCCCATCGGCGGCCTGCTCGGCGACTTCGCGTCGCTGGCGGCCTGGGAGCTGGGCGCCGTGGCCGTCAAGGCGGCCGTCGAACGCGCCGGCGTGCCCGGCGACGCCGTCGACGAGGTGCTGCTGGGCAACTGCCTGATGGCCGGCCAGGGCCAGGCACCGGCGCGCCAGGCGATGCGCCGCGCCGGACTGCCCGACAGCACCGGCGCCGTGACGCTGAGCAAGATGTGCGGCAGCGGCATGCGCACCATGATGTTCGGCCACGACATGCTGCTGGCCGGATCGGCCAACGTCATCGTCGCCGGCGGCATGGAGAGCATGACCAACGCACCGCACCTGATGTTCGCGCGCAAGGGCGTGAAGTACGGGTCGGCGCAGCTGTACGACCACATGGCACGGGACGGCCTGGAAGACGCCTATGAACGTTTGGCGGATGGTGGCGGCAAGGCGATGGGCGTGTTCGCCGAGCAGTGTGTGGCCAAGTACCAGTTCACGCGCGAGGCGCAGGACCACTTCGCGATCCAGTCCACCGTGCGCAGCAAGAAGGCCAACGAGGACGGCAGCTTCGACTGGGAAATGGCGCCGGTGACGCTGCAGGGCAAGGCCGGCGAAACGGTGATCCGGTACGACGAACAGCCCTTCAAGGCCAAGCTCGACAAGATCCCGGGCCTCAAGCCCGCGTTCAAGAAGGACGGCACCATCACCGCCGCCAATGCGTCGAGCATTTCCGACGGCGCCGCGGCGCTGGTGCTGATGCGCGAGAGCACGGCCGTTCGGATGGGGTGCAAGCCCTTGGCGCGCATCGTCGGCCACGCCGTGCACGCGCAGGCGCCCGACTGGTTCACCACCGCGCCGGTGGGCGCCATCCACAAGGTGCTGAAGAAGGCCGGCTGGCAGGCCGGCCAGGTCGACCTGTGGGAGGTCAACGAGGCCTTCGCCGCCGTCACCATGGCGGCGATGACCGAGTTCAAGCTGGCGCACGAGATCGTCAACGTGCACGGCGGCGCCTGTGCGCTGGGCCACCCTATCGGTGCCAGCGGTGCGCGCATCGTCGTCACACTGCTCGGCGCGCTGCGCAAGGTCGGCAAGACGCGCGGCGTCGCGGCGCTCTGTATCGGTGGCGGCGAGGCCACGGCGCTGGCGCTCGAGCTGATGTGAGTCCGTTGCTGCCCGGGCCGGGCGAGCTGGCGCTGTTCGCCGCTGCCGTGGCCGTGCTCAACGCCACGCCGGGGGTCGACTTCCTGCTCACGGTGACGCGCACGCTGCAAGGCGGCGCGCGCGCCGGCATGGCGGCGGCGCTGGGCATCAGCACGGGGTGTGTCTTGCATGCGCTGGCGGCGGCCTTCGGGCTGGCGGCGCTGCTGGCGCTGCACCCGGCAGCCTTCACCGCCATCCAGTGGGCCGGCGCGGCCTGGCTGGGCTGGCTCGGCATCGGCCTGCTGCGGCAGGCCTGGCGGCGGCGGCCGGCCAATGCGGCCGGGGACGTGGCCGCCGCGCCCGCAGCGCCCGCAGCGCCGGTGCGGCCACTGTGGCTGGAGTTCCGCACCGGCTTGCTGACCAACCTGCTCAACCCCAAGGTGGCGCTCTTCTTTCTGGCCTTCCTGCCGCAGTTCGTGCCGGCAGGCGCGCCCAGCAAGACGGCCGCCTTCCTGCTGCTCGGCGCCTGGTTCGCGTTGCAGGGCACGCTGTTCCTGGTGCTGCTGGTGCTGCTGGCCGCCCGCCTGTCGCGCTGGCAGGCCACGGCCGCAGCGCGGCGTGCGCTCGGCACCCTCGGCGGCCTGCTGTTCGTGGCGCTGGCCCTGCGCCTGCTCGGCGCCCGGCAGGCACTGAACTGAAGGCACAGCGGACGAACTCGTGGTGTGAATGACAGGAAACCCCGGGCCGTCGCCCAGGCGAGCTTGCTAGGGCGGCCCGGTGCCAGCGGACTGCCCGGCCGGTGGCCGCTCGCGCGGCTGCGCCAGGCCGTCGGCGCGGAACAGGTGCATCTGCCCGGCCGGCAGCTCGAACGGCAGCACATCGCCGAGCGCGATGTCGTCGCGCGGCGTCTTCGCCAGCAGCGGCATCGGCGCGCCCGGCAGTTCCAGGTAGACGTGGCTCAGTTCGCCCAGGCGCTCGACATGGCTCACGCGCGCACGCAGCGGTCCCCGGCCCACGCCGATGTGCTCGGGCCGTATGCCCAGCGTCACCGGCTCGCCGGCGGCCAACCCCTGCGGTGACAGCCGCGCGTGCAGACGCAGCCCGTGCGCCACGGCCTCGACACCGTCGCCGGCCAGCGCCGTGATCTGCGCCTCGATGAAATTCATCGCCGGCGACCCGATGAACCCGGCGACGAAACGATTGGCCGGGTGGTGGTACAGCGCCAGCGGCGAACCCACCTGCGCCACGCTCGGGGCGTGCGGCCGGCCCGCCAGCGGCTGCAGCAGCACGATCCTGTCGGCCAGCGTCATGGCCTCGACCTGATCGTGGGTGACGTAGACCATGCTCGCCGTGCCCAGGGCACGCTGCAGCCGGCTGATTTCGAGGCGCATGCGCACGCGCAGCGCGGCGTCCAGGTTGGACAGCGGCTCGTCGAACAGGAAGACCTTCGGCTTGCGCACGATGGCGCGGCCGATGGCCACGCGCTGGCGCTGGCCACCGGACAGCTCGCGCGGCCGGCGTTGCAGCAGTTCCTGCAGGTCCAGCACGCGCGCCGCCTCGGCGACGCGCCGGTCGATCTCGCCGGCAGGCAGCTTGTGGTGGCGCAGGCCGAAGGCCATGTTCTCCTGCGCCGTCATGTGCGGATACAGGGCGTAGCTCTGGAACACCATGGCCACGTTGCGCGCAGCCGGCGGCAGCTCGTCGACGACGATGCCGTCGATGGCGATCTCGCCGCTGGTGGCCTCTTCGAGCCCGGCGATCAGCCGCAGCAGCGTCGACTTGCCGCAGCCCGAAGGCCCGACGAAGACGCAGAACTCGCCCGGCTCGATGGCCAGGCTGATGTCGTTGAGCACCGGCACGCCGGCGAAGTGCTTGCCGACGCGGCGCAGCTCGATGCGGGTCATGGCGGCGTTCCGGTGAGCATGGGCGCGGGCACGCGTTCAGCCCTTGATCGCGCCGGCGGCCAGCCCGGCGACGATGCGGCGCTGGAAGTAGACCACCAGCGCCACCAGCGGCAGCGTGACGACCACCGACGCGGCCATGATGCGGCCCCAGGGCAGCTCGAAGCCGCTGGCGGTGCTGATGAGCGCGATGGCCACCGGCACGGTGTGCACCTCGTTGGACAGCGTGAAGGTCAGCGCGAACAGGAACTCGTTCCAGGCCGCGACGAAGGCCAGCAGCCCGGTGGCCACCAGTGCCGGCCACAGCAGCGGCACGAAGACGCGGAATACCAGCGTGAACACGCCGACGCCGTCCATCGCAGCGGCCTCTTCCAGTTCGCGCGGCAACTGGCGCATGAAGGTCACCAGCACCCACACCGTGAAAGGCAGCGTCAGCAGCAGGTCGGCCACGATCAACGCGCCCAGCGTGTCGTAGAGGCCGAAGGCGCGCACCAGCTCGAACATGCCCGAGAGCACGGCCACCTGGGGGAACATCGACGTCGCCAGGATGACCATCAGCAGCGTGCCGCGGCCGCGGAAGCTGACGCGCGCCAGGGCCCAGGCCGCCATCAGGCTCAGGCCCAGTGACAGCGTCACCACGGTGGCGGCCACGAACACCGAATTGAGCAGGTTGGCGGCGAAGGGCTGGTCGGCGAAGACGCTGCGGTAGTTGTCCAGCGTCGGCGCCGCCGGCCACAGCGCCGGCGAGAACAGGGCCGCGCCCTGCTTGAGCGAGCTCGACACCGCGTAGACGAGCGGGAACACCGACACGAACACGAACAGCAGCGACGCCGCCCAGTAGCCGGCACGGCTGCGCATGCGGCGCCGGCGTGACGGGATCACGGGCGCTCCTTCATGCCGCCGCCCTGTCGCCGGCGTTGCGCATCAGGCCGATGGCAACGACGGTGACCAGCGCCACGACGAAGAACAGCGCCGTGGCGGCCGCCGAGCCGTAACCGACGAGCCCGAAGTCGATGAGCTGCTCGCGCACGAACACCGACATGCTCTTCGTGTCGCGGCTGTTGGACGTCATCACGTAGACGAGGTCGAAGACACGCAGTGCATCGAGCGTGCGGAAGATCATGGCCACCAGGATGCCGGGCAGGATCAGCGGCAGCGTCACGCGGCGGAACACCGTGGCCCGCGGCACGCCGTCGACACGCGCCGCCTCGTAGCAGTCGGTCGGCACCATCTGCAGCGCGGCCAGGATCAGCAGCGCCATGTACGGGGTGGCTTTCCAGACGTCGACCGCGACGAGGGTCAGCAGCGACAGCCGCGGGTCGGCGGTCCAGGCCAGCGGCGCCGACAGCAGGCCCAGCGCCAGCAGGGCGTGGTTCACGATGCCGAACTGGTCGTGCAGCATCCAGCTCCACATCTTGGCCGAGACCACGGTGGGGATCGCCCACGGCACCAGCAGCGCCGCACGCAGCAGCGTGCGCAGCCGCGAGGGCTGGTTGAGCAGCAGCGCCACGCCCAGGCCGAGCACGGTTTCCAGCGTCACCGACAACGCGGCGAAGAGCAGCGTGTTGCGTACCGACTGCCACCAGTCGGCACTGGCCAGCAGGCCGTCTTCGCCGAGGTAGTTGTTCAGGCCGACGAAGCGGGCGCTGCCCAGGGCCGACAGCTCGGCGTCGGTCAGGCTGAACCACACCGTGCGCGCCAGCGGCCACCCGGCCACCGCCGCCAGCACGACGAGCATCGGCGCCAGCATCCACCAGGCGCGGCGCGTGCGCTGCGCCGCCAGGCCGCCACGCGGGCGCATCAATCCCATCGGCCGCCGCGGCCGAGCCGCCGCAGCGTAGCCTCCAGGCGGGCCAGCGCCTCGTCGGCCTGGGCACGGCCGGACAGCACGTCGTGCGCCGCGTTCCAGAACAGGTGGCTGACCTGGTTGTAGCGGCGGCCGGTGACGGTGGCGGGCCGCGCGACGGCGCCAGCGAAGGTGTCCTGGAGCTCGCCCATGAAGGGGTTGGCCTGCAGCACCTGCGGATCGTGGTACAGCGCCGGCAGGGTCGGGTTGAAGGAGCCGCGCAATGCACGGTCCTTCTGCACCGCCGCGCTCGTCATGTGCAGCACCAGCTCGGCGGCCGCGGCGGGATGCTTCGAATACCTCGACACCGCGAGCGATTCGCCGCCCAGCGTGGCCGCCGGGCTGCCCGCAGGGCCCGCCGGCAGCATCGCCACGCCGACCTTGCCGCGGATCACGCTGTCCTCGCCCTGCGCCAGCGACCAGGCATAGGGCCAGTTGCGCATGAAGACCGCGTGACCGGCCTGGAACACACCGCGCGATTCCTCCTCGGCGTAGTTGAGCACGGCCGTCGGCGAGATCGTGCCCACCCAGGCGGCCGCGGTCTGCAGCGCCAGCGCGGCACGCGGGTTGCGGATGCCGACGCGGCCGTCGGCACCGACGATGGCGCCGCCGCCATGGCTGGCCACCCACTCCAGCGCATTGCAGCTCAGGCCCTCGTAGGCGCGGCCCTGCCACACATAGCCCCACATGCGCTCGTTGCCGGCGGCGCGCTCGCCGTCCTGCACGCGTCGTGCCGTGACGGCCAGCGCCTGCCAGGTCGTGGGCACCGGCTGCTCGTACTTGCGCAGCAGGTCCTGGCGATAGAAGAGCAGGCCGGCGTTGGCGAACCACGGCATGGCCACGAGGCGGCCGCGGTCGGTGTTGTTGGCGACGAAAGCGGCGAAGTGCTGCGCTTCGGCGCCGCGCGTGTAAGGCTTCAGGTCGAGCAGGTGCGCCGCCAGCAGGCCGGGCCAGACGACGTCGACCTGCAGCACGTCGATGCGGTCGGAGCCGGCGGCCAGCAACTGCTGGTACAGCGCCAGGCGTTCACTGGCATCGTTCGGCGGCGTCACGATTTCCACGCCATGGCCGCTGCGCGCAGCCCACGCCTCGGCGGCCTCGCGGCACAGCTGGCGCTCCTGGCCGATGCCCGAGCAGGCGATCTTCAGCGTCGCCGCGCCTGCCGCGGCGGCGAACAGGACGCCGGCCAGCAGCGCGGCGCCCATCGACGTGGTTCGCAAGGTCGGCAAACGAGGGCTCCTTTCGCGGCGTCGCGGGCCGGGACCGGGACGCCGCAACGGTGGTCGTTCAGGCCCGACACCATAACCGAGCCGCCGCGCCCCATGGCATCGGGACTCGGGAGGCCATACCATGCGTCCGCAGGGCCGGCCCGGGCCGGCCGACAATGCGCCTCCAGCGATCCGGCCCAACGCCACCCGACGGAGCCCCCACATGCTGTTGCCTGAAGACCACCGCGCCGTGCAGGATGCCGTGCGCGCCTACGTGCAGGCCGAGGTGGCGCCGCACGCGGCATCCTGGGACAAGAGCCACACCTTCCCGGCTGCCGCGCTGCGCGGTCTGGCCGAACTCGGTTGCTACGGCGTGGCGGTGCCGGCCGAGCTCGGCGGCGCCGGGCTGGACTACCTGGCGCTGGCGGTGATCCTGGAGGAGATCGCCGCCGGCGACGGTGCCACCAGCACCGTCGTCAGCGTCAACAACTGCCCCGTGTGCTCGATCCTCATGGCCTACGGCAACGAGGATCAGCAGCAGCGTTTCCTGATGCCGCTGGCGCGCGGCGAGAGGCTCGGCGCCTTCTGCCTGACCGAGCCGCACGTCGGCAGCGAGGCCGGCGGCCTGAAGACCACCGCCAGGCGAGACGGCGGCGACTACGTGCTCGACGGCGTCAAGCAGTTCATCACCAGCGGCAAGCACGGCGACCTGGCCATCGTGATGGCGGTCACCGACAAGGCCGCCGGCAAGAAGGGCATCAGCGCCTTCGTCGTGCCGACGTCGACGCCGGGCTATGTCGTCGCGCGGATCGAGGACAAGATGGGCCAGCACGCCAGCGACACGGCGCAGATCAACTTCGAGAACTGCCGCGTGCCGGCCGAGAACCTGCTGGGCGACGAGGGCATGGGGCTGAAGATCGCGCTGTCGGGCCTGGAGGGCGGGCGCATCGGCATCGCCAGCCAGGCGGTGGGCATGGCGCGCGCGGCCTTCGAAGCCGCGCTGGCCTACAGCAAGGACCGTGTCACCTTCGGCCAGCCGATCTTCCAGCACCAGGCGGTGCAGTTCAAGCTGGCCGAGATGGCGACGCAGATCGAGGCCGCGCGCCAGCTCATCTGGCACGCCGCGAGCCTGAAGGACGCGCATCGGCCGTGCCTGAAGGAAGCCGCGATGGCCAAGCTCTACGCCAGCGAGATGGCCGAACGCGTGTGCAGCGACGCGATCCAGGTCTTCGGCGGCTACGGCTACGTCAGCGACTTCCCGGTCGAGCGCATCTATCGCGACGTGCGCGTGTGCCAGATCTACGAGGGCACGTCGGAGGTGCAGAAGATTTTGATCGGGCGCGCGCTGGCGTAGCCCACGACGCCGCGGCAAGGCCGAATGGCGCTACATTGCGCCGGTCCGTGAGCTCCCCATCCTTCTTCCTCGACGAAGCCGCGGCACGCCGCGTGCTGATGGTGCAGGCCTTCGAAACCGGCCCGGCCACGGGCGTGGCCTGGACGGCCGAAGACCGCGCCCTCGTCACGCGGCTGGCGCGCGAGACGACGCCCCCTGACGCCGCCCCCGAGCGTTACGTGGATGAGCGCGCGCGTCACGCGCTGCACATCCTGGTGCCGCGCGACAAGTCGGTGGCGCGCCGGCTCGAGCGGCGCCTGTGGCGGGCGGGCTGGATGCTGCTGGCGCTGTTGCTCGGGGCCGCGCTGGGGCTGGCCGTGGACGCGGTGGGCGGCAGCCAGCGCATCAACCTGCTGGCGCCGCCGGTGTGGGTGGTGATCGCCTGGAACGGCATCGTTTACCTGAGCCTGTTGCTGCCGGCATCGGTGGCGCCCAAACGCGTCCGCGCCTGGCTGGCGCGCCGCCTTGCGGTGCGCTCGGGCGGCAGCGCGCCGCTGCGGGCCTACGGCCAGGCCTGGGCGCGGCACGGCTGGCCGCTGGCAGTGGCGCGCGCGGCGCTGCTGCTGCATCTGATGGCGGCGGCCATTGCGCTGGGCCTGGTGGCGGGGCTTTACCTGCGCGGCCTGGTGCTCGACTTCCGCGTCGGCTGGCAGAGCACCTTCCTGGACGCCGCCACGGTGCGGGCGGTGCTGGCCACGCTGCTGGCGCCTGCGGTGGCGCTGACCGGCATCGCGGTGCCCGATGCCGCGGCGCTGGAGGCCCTGCGCGTGGCGCCTGGCGCGGCCGCCACGGCCAGCGCGGCGCCCTGGATCCACCTCTACGCGGCGATGCTGGCACTGTTCGTGGTGTTGCCGCGGCTGGGCCTGGCGGTCTGGTCGGGCTGGCGCACGATGTGGCTCGCGCGCCACGTGGCGCTGCCGCGCGACGACCCCTACTTCCAGCGCCTGCTGCGTGAACACCGCGGCGGCATCCCGCGGGTGCAGGTGCTGCCGCACGGCGCGGCGCCAACGCCACAGGCGGCACTGGGCCTGCGCGCGCTGCTGGCAACGGTGCTGGGCCCGGGGCTGCAATTGACGGTGGCCGCCGCCACGCCCTACGGGGAAGAAGAAGCCGCCGCAGGCATCGCTGCCGAGCCCGCGACGACGCTGCGGCTGGCGCTGGTGGACCTGGGCGCCACGCCCGAGGAAGACACCCACGGCCGCTTCCTGCAGGCGCTGCGCGCCGCGGCGCCGGGCGTGCCGCTGCTGCTGCTGGCCGACGCATCGGCCTTCGACCGCCGCTTCGCCGGCATGCCGGCGCGCCTGGCCGAGCGCCGGCAGGCATGGCAGCAACTGGCCGAGGCGCAGGGGGTGAGCTGGGTCGCCGTGGCGCTGGATGCTTCCGGTGTGGCCACCGCCGCCGCCGCCGCTGCCGCCGCCGTCGAGGCCGCGCTTTCGCGTTGATGGCGTTGATGGCGTCGATCCCGTCCGCCATGACCACCGTCACGCTGAGCCTGGTCTCGCACACCAACGCCGGCAAGACGACCTTGGCGCGCACCCTGCTGGGCACCGACATCGGTGTCGTGATCGACAAGGAGCACGTGACCCAGTTCGCCGACGGCCACGACATCGTCACCACGCCCGAGGGCGACCGCCTGCGCCTGTGGGACACCCCCGGTTTCGGCGACAGCGCCCGCCTGGCGCGGCGCATGCGGCTGGATGGCCAGCCGCTGGGCTGGTTCCTGACCCAGGTCTGGGACCGCTGGCGCGACCGCAGCTTCTGGGCCAGCCAGCAGGCCTTGCGCCACGTGCAGGCCGAAAGCGATGTCGTGCTGTACCTGGTGAACGCGGCCGAATCGCCGCAGGCCGCCGGTTACGTGGCGCCGGAGATGGACCTGCTGGCCTGGGTCGGCAAGCCGGTGCTGGTGCTGCTGAACCAGCTTGGCGCGCCACGCGCCGCGGCCGAAGAAGCCGCCGAGACCGAGGCCTGGCGCGCCCACCTGGCGCGCTGGCCGCTGGTGCAGGGCGTGCTGCCGCTGGACGCCTTTGCGCGCTGCTGGGTGCACGAGGCGACGCTGCTGCAGGCCGTGCAGGGCGTGCTGCAGGGTGAGCGCGCCGCGGCCATGGCGCGCCTGGCCGCGGCCTGGCGCGCGCGGCGGCAGGAGACCTTCGACGCTTCGATGCAGACGCTGGCCGCCAGCCTGGCGCGCACCGCCGCGGCGCGCGAGACGGTGGCCGAGGGTGCAGGCCTGGGCGAGCGGCTGCGCCAGATCGGCGGCGCTGTCGCACGCCGGCTCGACACCGATGCCCCGGCTGACCCCGCCACCGCGGCGCAGCAGCGCCTGGCTGCGGCGCTGGAGGCCGAGGTGCGCGACAGCACCACGCGGCTGATCGAGCTGCATGGCCTGGAAGGCCGTGCGCAGGGCGAAATCCTCGAGCGCGTGGCGGGCCAGTTCGCGCGCCACGAGCGCGTGCCCGAAGGCAAGGCCGCGATCTTCGGCGGTGCCGTCACGGGGGCGCTGGCCGGGCTCAAGGCCGACATCGTCAGCGGTGGCCTCACCCTGGGCGGCGGCATGCTGGCCGGCGGCCTGATCGGCGCCCTGGGTGCGGCCGGGCTGGCGCGCGGCATCAACGTCGTGCGCGGCACCGGCCGCAGCTGGGTGGCCTGGGGCGACACGGCGATGGCTCCGCTGGTGGCCGCGGCGCTGCTGCGCTACCTGGCGGTGGCGCACTTCGGCCGCGGCCGCGGCGAATGGGTGCAAGGCGAGGCGCCGCCGCACTGGGCGAAGACCGTGACCGAGGTGCTGGCGCCGCAGCAGGCGGCGCTGGCCGCGCTGTGGGCCGGCCGCAGCGACCGCTTCGACAACGACGGCGAAGCCGAGCGCCTGGCCGCCGCGCTGCAGTCCTTGCTGGCGGCTGCCGCGCAAGCGGCGCTGCAGCGCCTGTACCCCGGCTCCCATAATCCCCCCGCATGAAGATCCTCATCCTCGGCGCCGGCCGTGTCGGCGAAAGCGTGGCCGAGAGCCTGGTCTCGGAGAAGAACGACATCACGGTCATCGACACCGACCCGGCCCGGCTGCACATGCTGCAGGACCGGCTCGACCTGCGCGGCGTCGTCGGCAACGGCATCCAGCCCTCGGTGTTGCGCGAGGCCGGCATCGACGACGCCGACATGATCATCGCCTGCGCGCCGCAGGACGAGACCAACCTCGTGGTGTGCAAGGTGGCGCACGAGCTGTTCAACGTGCCGACGCGCATCGCGCGCGTGCGCAGCCCCGAGTTTGCCCAGGGCAGCCCGCTGCTGGAACGTAACGGCTTCGCCGTCGACCAGGTGATCTGCCCCGAGCAGAGTGTCACCGCCTATATCCGCAAGCTGATCCGCTACCCCGAGGCGCTGCAGGTGCTGGAATTCGCGCAGGGCCTGGTGAGTCTGATCGCCGTGCGGGCGGTGGAAGGCAGTCCGCTGGTGCAGCACAGCCTGGCCGAGATCCCGGCGCTGGTGCCAGGCGCAGACATGCGCATCGTGGCCATCTACCGGCTCGACAAGGCGGTCAGGGCGCTCGAAGGCGCCACCCGCATCGAGCCCGGCGACGAAGTCTTCGTGCTCGCCGCCACCGAACACATCCGCGCCGTGCTCGGCGCGCTGGCCAAGGTCGACCGGCCGGTCAAGCGGCTCATGATCGCCGGCGGCGGCAAGGTCGGCCTGCGGCTGGCACGCGAGATCCATGCCGACTACCAGATCAAGCTCATCGAACGCGGCCGTGCACGCTGCGAGTACCTGGCCACCGAACTGCCGGCTGCGGTGCTGGTGCTGCAAGGCGACGCCACCGACGAGGACCTGCTCGTCGACGAAAACGTCGACCAGATGGATATGTACCTGGCGCTGACCAGCGACGACGAGGACAACATCATGTCCTGCCTGCTGGCCAAGCGGATGGGGGCGCGGCGCGTGCTGGCGCTCATCAACCGCCGCGCCTATGCCGACCTGGTGCAGGGCTCGCAGATCGACATCGCCATCGCGCCCAGCCATGCCGTCATCGGCGAGCTGCTGGCCTACGTGCGCCGCGGCGACGTCGCCGCCGTGCACAGCCTGCGCCGCGGCGCGGCCGAGGCCATGGAAGCCATCGTGCGCGGCGACAGCAAGACCAGCCGCCTGGCGGGCCGCCCGATCGGCGAGGCCGGCCTGCCCAAGGGCGCGCAGGTCGGTGCCATCGTGCGCGGCCTGCACCTGCCCGACGGCAGCGATGCCGGCGCTGCGGCGCGGCCGCAGGTCATCATCGCCCACAGCGACACCGTTGTCGAACCCAACGACCACGTCATCGTCTTCGTGCCCAGCAAACGCATGGTGCGCGAGGTCGAGAAGCTGTTCCAGGTCAGCGCGACCTTCCTCTTCTGATGGGCCTGCTGCCGGTCGTCGCGCTGGTCGGCCGCATGGTCGTGCTGTTCGCCTTGCTGATGGGCGTGCCGCTGGCCTTCACGCTCAGCCGCCCCGACGGCGCCGAGGACGCCTTCGTGCTGGCCGCCGGCATCACGCTGGCCTGCGGCCTGGGCCTGAGCCTGCTGACGCGTCGCTTCAAGCGCGAACTGCAGCCGCGCGACGGCTTCGTGCTGGTGGGCCTGACCTGGCTCGTGCTGCCGGCCTTCGGCGCGCTGCCGCTGTGGCTGGCCATTCCCGGCGTCAGCGTCACCGACGCCTACTTCGAGGCCATGTCGGCGTTCACCGCCACCGGCGCCACCGCGTTCAGCGGCCTCGACGCGCTGCCGCTGTCGGTGAACGTCTGGCGCTGCTTCATGATGTTCGTCGGCGGCCTGGGCATCATCATTCTCGCGGTGGCCATCCTGCCCTTGCTGGGCGTCGGCGGCAGCCAGCTCTACAAGACCGAGATGACCGGCCCGATGAAGGACCAGAAGCTGACACCGCGCATCGCCGACACGGCACGCGCGATCTGGGTCGCCTACGGACTGCTCGCGGTGGCCTGCACCCTGGCCTACCGCGCCGCCGGCATGAGCTGGGAAGACGCCTTCATGCACATGTGCACGACGGTCAGCCTGGGCGGCTTCTCGTCGCACGACCTGAGCTTCGGTTACTGGAACTCACCGGCCATCGAGGCGGTGGCGGTCCTCTTCATGATGCTGTCGGGAGTGAGCCTGGTGCTGTACTTCGTGGCCTGGCGCGCGCGTTCGCTGGCGCCGTTGTGGCGCAACGCCGAGGTGCGGGCCTTCTATGCCGTGCTGCTGGGCAGCGTGGCGCTGATCTCGCTGTACCTCGTCACCTTCGGCAGCTATTCGAGCTTCACGCTGGCGCTGCGCCATACGGCGTTCCACGTCGTCTCGATCGCCACCACCACCGGCTACGCCACCCACGACTACGCCGTCTGGCCGCTCTTTGCGCCGCTGCACATGATCCTGCTGGGCTGCTTCGCCACCTGCGCCGGCAGCACCGGCGGCGGCATCAAGATGGTGCGCATGCTGCTGCTGCTGAAACAGTCGCGGCGCGAACTGGTCCGCATCGTGCATCCGAACGTCGTCAATCCGGTGGTGCTGGGGGGCGCGGCGGTCAGCGACCGCGTGATGCAGAGCGTGATCGCGTACATGATGTTGTACGGCGCCACGCTGGTGGGGTTCACGATGGCGCTGCTGTTCACCGGGCTGGACGCGGTGACCGCCTTCACCGCCGTCGTCGCCTGCGTCAACAACATCGGCCCCGGCCTCGGCGACGTCGGCCCCTCGCTCAACTACGGCAGCCTGACCGACCTGCAGACCTGGCTGCTGACCTTCGCCATGATGCTCGGCCGGCTGGAACTGCTGTCGGTGCTGGTGCTTTTCACACCGGCGTTCTGGCGCCGCTGAGGGCGGCCGGCAGTCAGTCCGCGTCGCCCGGGTCAGTTGATGTAGTCCGAGACGACCTTCCAGCGCGCCTCCTGCAACTGCGACAGGCGTGACTTGTCGTTGCCCAGGCGCTTGGTCGCCGTCCAGCTGCCTTGCGGGCTGCCGAACATGTCGGCCGGGATCGTCATGCCGTCCATCGCCTTGACGAAGCTGTCGGTCGTCAGCGTGGGCCCGGCCTTGCCCGCCGCCCGGGCGAAGGAATTGATGATCGTGTAGCCGTAGACCGAAAACACGGTCGGATCCTCGTTGAACTTGGTCTTGTACTTCGTGGCCCAGAAACGGATCGGCTGCGAAGCTTCGTCCAGGTACGGGTGCTGCGCCGTGTGCGCCGCGTACAGGCCGTCCATCGCCTTGCCGCCGAGCTTGTGGATGAGATCGGTGTAGGACGCGCTGGAGCCGATGAAGGTCGGGTTGAAGCCGAGCTTGCGCGCGGTGGCGATGCCGCCGATGGTCTCGCGAATGATGGTGCCGAGGACGACGAAGTCGCAGCCCGAGGATTGCAGCCTGGACATCTGCGACGAGAAGTCGGTCGCCCCGCGCTTGTACGAGGTCTTCTCGGCCATCTCGACGCCGATCGTCTTCAGGCCCGCCTCGGCGCCGCGCAGCACCTCGAGGCCGAATTCATCATCCTGGTACATCGAGCAGACCTTCTTGGCACCCTTTTCCTTCACCAGCCTGGGCACCGCGGTGCGCATCTGGTCGTAGTAGGTGGCGGCGAAGGCGTACTTCAGCCGGTGGTGGGGTTCGAACATCTCGCGCGCCGCCGTCACCGGGAAGAAGTTGGGCACGTTCTTGGCAAACTGCACCGGCATCGCGGCCATGTTCTGGGCGGTGCCGATATGCCCCACCATGGCGAAGATCTTGTCCTGGTTGACCAGCTTCTGCGCCGCCAGCACGGCCTTCTTGGGGTCGTAGCCCGAGTCCTCGAACAGCAGCTTGAGCTTGCGGCCGTTGACGCCGCCCTGCTCGTTGATCTCGTCGACGGCCAGCATCATGCCCAGCCGCACCTGCTTGCCGAAACCGGCCAGCGGCCCGGACAGGTCCTGGATCGAGCCGAGCGTGATCTCGTCCTTGCTCACGCCCTGCTGGGCGAAGGCCGTGCCGGCGGCGAGCAGCACGGTGGCGGCAATCAGGGTGCGCGTTTTCATGGGTTCAGTCTCCTGGGGTGATGCTTGCCTGGGGTCGCCGGGATCAGCCGGCGTACATCGCTTCGATCTGCGGTGCGTACTTCTTGTGCACCAGCTTGCGCTTGAGTTTCATCGTCGGCGTCAGTTCCTCGTCCTCGGCGGTGAGCTGGGCTTCGATCAGGTGGAACTTCTTCACCTGCTCCGCGCGCGCGAACTTCTTGTTGACGCGGTCGATTTCGGCCTGGATCAATGCTCTCACCTCCGGCGCGCGTGTCAAGCTGGCGTAATTGCTGAAGGGAATGTCATGGTCCTGGGCGAACTTCTCGACGTTTTCCTGTTCGACCATGATCAGTACCGTCAGGTAGGGCCGGGCGTCGCCGATGATCACCGCGTCGGTGATGTAGGGCGAAAACTTGAGTTCGTTCTCGATCTCGGTCGGCGTCACGTTCTTGCCGCCGGCGGTGATGATGATGTCCTTCATGCGGTCGGTGATGCGGAACACGCCTTCGGCGTCCACGCTGCCGACGTCGCCGGTGTGCAGCCAGCCGTCGGCGTCGATGGTCTCGGCGGTTTTCTCCGGCTGGTTCAGGTAGCCGAGGAACACGTTCGGCCCCCGCACCAGGATCTCTCCGGTGGGCTCGTCGATGCGCACCTCGTTCCACGGCGCTGCGATGCCGATCTTGCCGGGCCGGATGCGGTCCAGCGGCGTGTAGGTGGAAATGCCGCCGGTCTCGGTCATGCCCCAGACCTCCGCCATCGGCACGCCCAGCGCCATGTACCACTTCACCAGGTCAGGCGAAATCGGCGCCGCGCCGGTGACGCAGAAGCGAGCCCGGTGGATGCCGATCATGCGGCGCACGTTGTTCAGCACCAGCGCGCGGGCAAGCAGGAACTCGGCCTTCAGCAGCGCCGGCACCGGCTCGCCGGCCATCACCAAGTCGGCCACCCGCAGGCCCACGCCGATGCCCCAACGGTAGGCCAGTTGCTGCAGTCGGCCGGATTCCTTGATCGCAATGGTCACGGCCGAGTAGAACTTCTCCCACACGCGCGGCACCGCCACCGCCACCGTGGGCGCGATCTCGCGCACGTTCTCGGGCACGGTGTCGGGGTTCTCGACGAAGTTCAGCTTGGCGCCGGTGTACATCGCGAAGTACTCGCCACCCATGCGCTCGGCGATGTGGCACAGCGGCAGGAAACACATGCGCTCGTCGCTCTCGTCCTGCGCCGTGGTGACGTTGTAGCCCCGCATCGAGGTCACCAGCGTGCGGTGGCTGTGCATCGCGCCCTTGGGTTTGCCGGTGGTGCCCGAGGTGTAGACCAGGATCGCCAGCTCGTCGGGCTGCGCGGCGTCGATGCGCTGCTGCATCGCCTGCGGCTGGGCCTTCATGTGCTCGCGGCCCAGGCTGCGCAGCGCGTCCAGGCCGATCACGCCCTCGTCGCGCAGGTCGTGCAGCCCGTTCATGTCGAAGACGACGATCTTGCGCAGCAGCGGCAACTGCTCGCGCACCTCCAGCGCCTTGTCGAGCTGCTCGTCGTCCTCGACGAACAGCAGCACGGTGCGCGAGTCGTCGCACAGGTACTGCACCTGCGCCGCGGCATCGGTGGGGTAGATGCCGCTGCTGACGCCGCCACAGCACAGCGCGGCCAGATCGGCCAGCACCCACTCGACCACGGTGTTGGCCAGGATCGACACCGTCTCGCCGCGCTCCAGGCCCAGCGCCATCAGACCGTGCGCGATCTCGCGCACCGCCTGCGCCGTTTGCGCCCAGGTCCAGCTGCGCCAGATGCCGAACTCCTTCTCGCGCAGCCACACCAGAGACGAGCGCTGCTGCGCCGCATGCCAGAAGATGTGCGGCACCGTGTCGCCGGGGATGACGATGCGCTCGTCTCCCTGCAGCTTGCCGACGTTCCAGAGGTTGGCCATGGGGGTTGCCTTTGTCAGCGCCAGGTCTTCTTCTTCTTCCAGCGCCGCTCGCCGCGCACGCCGTCTTCCTTCATGCCGAGGTAGAACTCCTTGACGTCGTCCTTCTCGCGCAGCGCGCCGCAGCGGTCCTCCATCACGATGCGGCCGTTCTCCAGCACGTAGCCGTAGTCGGCCACGTTCAGCGCCATGTTCGCGTTCTGCTCCACCAGCAGGATCGTCGTGCCGTGCTCGCGGTTGATGCGCACCACGATCTCGAAGATCTCGCGCGTGAGCTTGGGGCTCAGGCCCAGGCTGGGTTCGTCGAGCAGGATCATCTGCGGCGCGGCCACCAGCGCGCGCGCGATCGAAAGCATCTGCTGCTGGCCGCCGGAGAGCAGCCCGGCGTCCTGGTGCTGGCGTTCGCGCAGGATCGGGAAGTACGACATCGCGCGTTCGATGTCGCGCGCCACCGCGTCGCGGTCGCGGCGGGTGTAGGCCCCCATCAGCAGGTTGTCGCGCACCGACAGCAGCGCGAAGACCTCGCGCCCTTCGGGCACGTGGCTCAGCCCCAGCCGCACGATCTGCGCCGGGTCGCGCGCGGTGATGTCCTCGCCCCGGAAGTGCACGCTGCCGCGGCGCGGGTCGATGATGCCCGAGATGGTCTTCAGGATCGTCGTCTTGCCGGCGCCGTTGGAGCCCAGCACGGTGGCGATCTCGCCCGTGCGCACCTTCAGGCTTACGCCCCGGATGGCGCGGATGGGCCCGTAGGCGCTCTCGACGTTGGACAGCACGAGGATCTCCTCGCTCATGTCGGCCCCCAGACGCCTTCGGCGTCGCCCCCCGAGGGGGGTTGCCCGCTTGGGGCGGCCCGGCGCGGGCTCACGCCGGCCTCCGCAACGACGACAGGTCGTCGGTGGACCCGAGGTAGGCCTCGATCACGCCCGGGTGCGCCTGCACCTCGGCCGGCGTACCCATGGCCAGCACCTCGCCCTGGTTCATGGCCAGCACGCGGTCGGAGACGCGCGAGACCAGCGACATGTCGTGCTCGACCATCAGTACGGTGATGCCGTACTCGCGCCGGATGTCGTCGATCCAGAAGGCCATGCCCTCGGTTTCCTCGACGTTCAGCCCCGACGAAGGCTCGTCCAGCAGCAGCAGCTTGGGTTCGGCGCACAGCGCGCGCGCCAGTTCCACCACCTTGCGCACGCCGTACGGCAGGCCGGCGATCAGCGTGTCGCGGTAGTGCTGCAGGTCCAGGAAGTCGATCACCTGCTCGACCTTCGCCCGCGCCTGGATCGCGGCGCGGCGCGCCTTGGGCGTGAAAAGGATGTCGTCGAGCAGGCCCGTGGCGCGGTGCGTGTGGCGCCCGATGAGCAGGTTCTGCAGCACGCTGGCATGCTCGAACAGCTCGATATTCTGGAAGGTGCGCGCGATGCCCAGCGCGGCCACGCGGTGCGGCGGCTCTTTGATGAGGTCACGCCCTTCGTATTCGATGCGCCCGCCGGTGGGCGTGTAGATGCGGCTGATGAGGTTGAAGACCGTCGTCTTGCCGGCGCCGTTGGGGCCGATCAGCGTGAACACCTCGCCCCGGCGCACCTCGAAGCTGACGCCGCTGACCGCCAGCACGCCACCGAAGCGAACGCTGAGGTCGTGGGCCGCAAGCAGCACGGTCGGGTCGCTCGTCATTTCAGCCGGTCCGATTTCTGGAAGGACTTCTGCCGCCTGAACATGCCCTTGCGGTAGAAGGGGAAGAGCTGGAAGAAGGTGCGGATCTTCAGCCAGCGTCCGTACAGGCCCATCGGCTCGAACAGCACGAAGGCCACCAGCACCACGCCGTACACGGCCGACTGCAGCCCCGGCGCCTGGCCCACCACGGCGGGCAGGAAGTCCTTGCCGAGCGAGATCATCTGCGGCATCGAGATCAGGAAGATCGCGCCCAGGAACGCGCCGTGCACCGAACCGAGGCCGCCGATCACCACCATCAGCAGCAGGTCGATCGACTGCAGGATGTTAAACTGGTCCGGCGACAGGAACTGGATCTGGTGCGCGTACAGCGCCCCGCCCAGCCCGGCCAGTGCCGCCGACAGCGAGAACGACAGGGTCTTGTAGCGCGCCAGGTGGATGCCCATGCTCTGCGCCGAGATCTCGGAGTCGCGGATGGCGACGAAGGCGCGGCCGGTGGGCGAACGCAGCAGGTTCAGGATGGCCAGCGTGGCCAGCACCGTGACGCCCAGGCACAGGAAGTAGAAGGGCGTTCCCGACTCGACCTGCCAGCCCCCCAGGTGCGCCGGCTGCACGAACAGGCCGGCGTTGCCGCCGGTGACCGATTCCCAGCGCGCCAGGCCTTCTTCGACCACGAAGCCGAAGGCCAGCGTGGCGATGCCCAGGTAGATGCCCTTGACGCGCAGCGCCGGCAGCCCGACGACGACGCCGACCGCCGCCGACAGGGCGCCGGCCGCCGCCAGCGAGACCGGAAAGGGCACGCCGGCATTGCTGAGCACGGCCTGCGTGTACGCGCCCACGCCGAGGAAGGCGGCGTGGCCGATCGAGAACAGACCGGTGAAGCCGGCCAGCAGCATCAGGCCCAGGCCGACCACCGAGTAGATCAGCACGAAGGTCAGCTGCGCCAGCCAGTATTCGGGCAGCAGCCAGGGTGACAGCAACAGGAAGATGCACAGCGCCGAGTACCACAGCACGTGCCCGCCGTGCCTGGCCAGGCGGATGTCCTGCTCGTAGCTGGTCTTGAAGATGAATCGCATGTCGTGGGCCGGTCAGACTTTCTTGCGCAGCGATTCGCCGAACAGCCCGTTGGGCTTGATCATCAGCATCAGCAGCACCACCACGTAGGCGGCGATGTCCTTGAAGCCCTCGGGCAGGTAGAACCCCGCGAGCGCCTCGACGACGCCGATGATGAGCCCGCCGACGATGGCACCGGGCAGGCTGCTGAAGCCGCCCACCACGGCGGCCGGAAAGGCCTTCAGCCCGATGAAGCCCATGTTCGCATGCACGAAGGTGATGGGCGCCAGCAGCAGGCCGGCGATGGCGGCCACGCCGGCCGCCAGGGCCCACACCAGGCCGTTCAGACGCTGCACCGGGATGCCCATGTAGTAGGCCGCGAGCTGGTTCTGCGACGACGCCTGCATCGCCACGCCGATGCGGCTGTAGCGGAAGAGCGCGAACAGGGCCAGGCACAGCACCGCGGTGGCGGCGATGACGACCAGCTGTTCGATGTTGATGACCAGGCCGCCGAGGCGCGCGATGTCGTCCTTGTAGGGCACGGGCAGCACATGGGTCTCGGTGCCGATGCCGGGGATCATCGTGATCAGTCCGCGCGCGATGTAGCCGATGCCGATCGTCAGCATGACGATCGAGAACGCGGGCTGGCCCAGGATGGGGCGGATCACCGCGCGCTCGACGAGCAGCCCGAACAGCGCCATGGCGCCGATCGCCGACGGCACCGCCAGCCAGTACGGCCAGCCCAGCATCGTCATCAGCGCCAGGCCGCAGAAGGCGCCCAGCATCATCAACTCGCCCTGCGCGAAGCTGACGGTCTCGGTGGCCTTGTAGATGAGCACGAAGCCGAGCGCGATCAGGCCATAGATGCAGCCCTGGGCGATGCCGCCGATGATGAGCTGAATCAGATACAACGCGTCTCCTGGGGCGGCGTGTCGGTGGCTCTTCTATGCAGGGCGCATGCTAGCCGCCCACGGCGGCGCGGGCACTCAAGGGAAACGCTGACGCTTTGGTCGAATCAGCCTCGAACAGCGCTGTCTTCGGCGGGCGTCACTTCGACGCCGATGCCGCGGTAGCCCACGAAGCCGCAGGACTGGTCGAACATCGGCTGTCCGCTGACCCGAAACTCCTGGCGCGAGCCGTCGCTGCGGGTGCGGTGGAGCGCGAAATCGAGGAACGGCCGGCGCGCCGCGATGTTGCCTTGCAGCGCCTGCCGTTCGGTCAGGTCCCAGCCGTCGTCGGGAACCGGGGCCGGATCCGCCACCAGCGGGCCCACCCGGATGCCGAGCATTTCCAGCACCGGGCCCGAGACCTTGGTGAATTCACCGTCTTCGTCCTGCTCCCAGTACCAGTCGGAGGCCAGCTCGGTCAGGCTGCGATAACGGGCTTCGCTTTCACGCAGTTCCGCGGTCCGGTCCTCCACGGCCTGTTCGAGTTCCTTGTTGTAGGCCTCCAGCCTGTGGTACAGCAGCCGCACCTCCAGCATGTTGTGGATGCGTGTCTTGACCTCGACCAGGTCGAAGGGCTTGCTGATGAAGTCCTTGGCCCCCGCCTGCAGCGCGCGCAGCTTGTGGCCGGGTTGGGCGGTGAGAACGATGACCGGCAGGTAGCTCTCGCGGCTGTTGGTCTTCAGGCCTTCCATGACGCCGAAGCCGTCCATCGTGGGCATCTGCAGGTCGAGCAGGATCAGGTCGTAGGGGTCCCGCCGATGCAGTGCGCAGACCTCGGTCGGATCCATGGTCGAAGCGACGCGGGTGTAGCCGGCTTCAGTCAGCAAGCGACTCAGGAGCCGCACGTTGGCCTCCTGGTCGTCCACGATCAGGATGTTGGCGCCGAGGATGTCGTGTTCGAGTGTCATGGGCTGGTCGCCTCATGGTTTGCGTCGTGCGACCGGGTCCGCGCGGCTTGCAGCGCCAGGTCCAGCGTGTCCATGAACTCGTTGACCTTGATCGGTTTGGTGAGGTAGCGGAAGAACCCGGCCTCCAGCCCCTTCTGGATGTCCCTGGGCATGGCGTTGGCGCTCAGCGCAATCACCGGAATGTGCGCCGTGGCAGGGTCGCCGGCCAGGATCTTGAGTGCCGTGAGGCCGCTGATGCCGGGCAGGTTGATGTCCATCAGGATGACCTCGGGCATGGCCGCGTGGGCCATCTCGATGCCGCGCCGGCCGTCCTTCGCGCTGAGCAGCTGGATGTCCGGGCGGCGGGCCAGCAGCCGGGCCACCAGCAGCAGGTTGGCGGGGTTGTCTTCGACGCACAGCACGGTGCGCATCGGCGTGCCCGCGGCGACGCCTGCGGCGGCCGTGGCAACGGCGGGCAGGGCCCCGGCCGGCACCGCGATGCCGAGGGCCGCGTTCAGCTCGATCCAGAACAGGCTGCCCACGCCGACGGTGCTGTCGACGCCGATCTCGCCCCCCATCAATTCGACCAGCTGCTTGCAGACCACGAGGCCGATGCCGGTGCCTTCCTCGATGCCGGCCTCCTGCCCAAGACGGTTGAAGGGCTGGAACAGCTGTGCCAGCTTGTCGGGCGGCAGGCCCTCGCCGGTGTCCTGAAAACTGACGCGGACACGGCCCCCCGGTCTGGCGCGGCAACTGACCTCGACCGTGCCGCCGACGCGGTTGTACTTGATCGCGTTCGAAAGCAGGTTGACGAAGATCTGCTTGACCCGCGTGCGGTCGGCCTTGACGAACAAGGGCGTGTCGGGCGTGCAGAAACCGACGCTGATGGCGCTCTTGCGTGCCTGCGGTTCGATCATCGCCTGGCAATCGCCGAGCACTTCGGCCAGCGACATAGGTTCCATCGACAAGGACAGCCGCCCGGATTCGATGAGGGCGAGATCGAGCACTTCGTTGATCAGCTCCAGCAGGTACCAGCCGGCCTGCAGGATCTGGTCGATGCTGTCCTTCTGCGGCGCCGTCGGCGGCGGCGAGCCCGAGTCCATCAACTGCGCGAAGCCGAGGATCGCATTCAGCGGCGAGCGCAGTTCGTGGCTCATGCTGGACAGAAAGTCCGACTTCGCCCGGTTGGCACGCTCCGCTGCGACCTTGGCGCCCTGCAGTTCGAGGTTGGTTTCGTGCAGGGCCTGGTCCAGGCGCTGGCGTTCGGCTTCGATCTTCTTGCGCGCGGTGTTGTCGGTGCCGATCAGCAGGTAGCCGATAATTACGTCTTGATCGTCGCGCAGCGCCGTGACCGACACCACCGCCGGGAAGCGGCTGCCATCCTTGCGGATGTAGGTCAGCTCGTAGATGTCCTCGATCCCGCGTGAGGCCTTGAACACCAATGCCTCGAAACCCGGCTCAATCGGGGTGGCCAGTTCCTCGCTCAACGCCTTGGCGCGCGCGATCACTTCCTGTGGATCGGAAATGTCTGCCGGCGTGATCTTGTTCATCACTTCGGCGGCCGTGTAGCCTAGCATCCGCTCAGCGCCGACGTTGAAGATCTGAATGACCCCCTTCGCGTCGGTAGCGATACTCGAGAAATTGGCGCTGTTGAAAATCGCGCTCTGCAGAGCTCCCGCCTTGAGCAGCGCCTCTTCCGCCTGCTTACGCGCGGTGTTGTCGGTGCCGATCAGCAGGTAGCCGATGATCGTGTGCTGGGCGTCGCGCAACGCCGTCACCGACACCACCGCGGGCAAGCAAGTGCCGTTCTTGCGCAGGTAGGTCAGCTCGTAGATGTCCTCGATGCCGCGCGAAGCCTTGAACACCAGGGCTTCGAATCCCGGCGCGATGGCCGTTCCGAACTCCGCGCTCAGGGCCTGGGCGCGCTGGATGACTTCCTGTGGATCGGAGAAGTCGGCCGGCGTGATCAGGTTCATGACGTCGGCCGCCGCATAGCCCAGCATGCGCTCGGCGCCGATGTTGAACAACTGGATGACGCCCTTGTCGTCGGTGGCGATGCTCGAGAAGTTCGCGCTGTTGAGAATGGCGCTTTGCAGTGCGCCTGTCTTGAGCAATGCGCTTTGACGTCGCGCTTTCATGGTGCCGCGTGGCTCGGCGGCGGGGGCGGGAATCGCGACTTGCTTGCCGGTCTTGGGCCTGGCCAGTTTCATGGACTTGTGATGTGCATCGAATCTTGGGGCGATAGTCCTGAGGTGCACCGGAGCGTACACGGTGAAGGCTGTCGTGGTAATTGGGCATCTTGCCTAGTTCCACGGCTGCGCGTCTGTGCGCTGGCATACATAGACAGGCTGCCCGGGCGGCATCGGTCGAAGACCCGACGGGGGCGTTTCGACCAGGATCAGGCCAGGAACGGGACTGCGATACTAGGGTTCCGGCCTTTGCCGGACCGAGGATTTGCGGCGCAGGGGGCCGATCAGTAGCAGCAGACGAGGTCCTGCGGTAGGCCGTTGATCCGCATGATCTGTCTCCCGGCGCGGGCGGCGCGGGCTTCAAGGATGAAAACATGAAGACGATGACATGGCTGAGAACGAGCCTGGGTGCCCTGATGCTGGGGGCCTTGTGGCTGCCGGCAGCCTGGGCGGATTTCGAGCTCAAGGACGGCCAGGGGCGGACCATCCTGCTCAAGGATGACGGCACCTGGCGTTACCTGGAGGCGCCGGCAGCGAACGGCGCAGCCTCCGCGCCCGCCAAGGAGCAGCCACAGGCCGAACTCCTGCTGGAGCGGCGCCTGGACGCACCGGGCGGCTGCCGCTTCGAGCTGACCCTGGTCAACACCCTGACCTACGAGATTCGCAGCCTGGTGCCGGAGTTCGCCGTCTACCGCGCCAACGACGTGGCCTACAGCGCTCAGACGGCCAGTTTCGGCCCCGTGCGGCCCGGTGACCGCAGCCGCCGCGCGCTGCAGTTCATCGGCATCGGCTGCACCGACATCGCCAGGCTGCAGGTGCAGGGCGGCGACCGCTGCGAGATGGGTGACCTGAACAAGTTCTCGGACGCCAAAGGCCAATGCCTGGCGCGCGTGCGCGTGGTGCCCAGCGAGTTGCTGCGCTTCGAGAAGGGCAAGTAGCGGACAGGGACTTCGAGCGCCATTTCCCGGCGCTTCGCTACACGCCTACAGTCGGGGCCATCCTCTACCACCCGGAGACACTTCGATGACGCACAGCTTCACCTGGCCCGCGCTCGCGTTTGCCGCCCTGGCCCTGGCGGGCTGCGCCGCGCCCGACGCCGGCAAGTCCGGACCGATGAGCATGATGGGGGCAGGCATGGGCGGCGGCATGATGAAGGGCCGCATGGCGGTGGCCTCGCTGACGCCGACCCAGGGCAACAACGTGCGCGGCCTGGTCATGTTCCACGAGATGGACGGCCACCTGATGGTGCACGCCAGGATCAGCGGCCTCAAACCCAACGCCGAGCACGGCTTCCATGTCCACGAGACCGGCAGCTGTGCCAGTGCCGACGGCACCAGCGCCGGCGGCCACTTCAACCCCGACGGCAAGCCGCATGGCCCGCCCACCGCCGCCCACCACGCCGGCGACCTGCCGGCACTGAAGGCCGATGCCAACGGCGTGGCCGACCAGAAGTTCATGCTGGCGGGCCCGACCGTCACCGCCGGCCCCGCCAGCGTGGTCGGGCGCGCGGTGGTCGTGCACGCCCTGCCGGACGACTACACCACGCAGCCCACCGGCAACTCGGGGGCGCGCATCGCCTGCGGCGTGATCGCGGGGCACTGAGCTTGCGGCGGCCAGCGGTGGCAAGCCGCCCCTGGCCGCGTGGGCGGGCTGTCCCTGCGCGTTCCACGCTGCGCCTGGCTCAGCCGCGCGGCAGGTAGATGCGGTCGGCGTAGGTGGCCAGCCACTGCGGGCGGAAGGCCACGAAGATGGCCACCAGCATGCCGGTGATGAAGGCGTCGCCCCAGGCGAAGAGCCAGCGCGCCAGCATCAGGTCGGCCGCACCGAGACCACCAGGCACCACCTGCAGGCCGGCCGCCACGGTCCCGGCCGCGGCCACCGCCAGCGCGGTGGCGAAGAAGCCGCGCCCGAGGATGTAGATGAAAAGGTGGTGCGGCAGCCAGCGGCGCAGCGCGGCGCCGATGAGCATGGCCAAGGTCATTGGCACCACGCCGAGCCAGATGCCGCGGTCCAGTGCCTCCAGCGGCGTCAGCCCGCCGACGAACAGGGTCGCTGCCGCCACCGGCACCAGCATCAGCACCGCCAGCGGCCAGCCCAGCATCAGCATCAGCAGGCAACTGCCGGCCAGCGGCTGCAGCACGGGAATCGCGCTCAGGCGGTCGGCGCTCCACAGCACCGGCATCAGCAGCCACCAGGCCAGCGCCGGCCACGGCGGCGCGCCGCCGGTGAGGGCCCGCCACGGGCGCAAGGCGAGTGCAAGGGCCAGTGCACCCAGGCCAAGAAGGATGTCGAGCCAGACCATCGGGGCATCGTAGCCGCGCCTGCGGCCGGCGTGTGTGCGCATGGGCTTGGGCGATACTGCGTGCTGGATTCCAGTGAAACGATTCGAACCCTGCAAGGAGACATCGATGCAACACGACACAGCGCGAGGGCGCCGCCGACTGCTGGCAGCGGCCATCGCCGTGGCCGCCACGGCCGGCTGCGGCGGGGCGCTGGCCCAGGCCCCCTGGCCCAGCAAACCGGTCAGGATCCTGGTCGGCTTTCCCGGCGGTTCCACGCCCGACATGGCCGCACGTGCGCTGGCCGAAGCGCTGGCCAGGTCGCTGGGCCAGCCGGTGGTGGTGGAGAACCGGCCCGGCGCGTCGGGCAACATCGCCGCCGACCAGGTGGCCAAGGCCAGCGACGACCACACCCTGGGCGTCGTCATCAACGGCAACCTGACCTCGGCCAAGCTGCTCAACCCGAGCCTGCCCTACGACCCGGCCAGGGACTTCGCCTTCGTCTCGCTGCTGGCCACCGCGCCGCTGGTTCTGGTGGCGCCGCCCGACCTGCCCGGCGGCGCCGAGTTCTTCAACGCCGCGCGCAACTCGGCCGGCAAGTGGAGCTACGGCTCGGTGGGCATCGGCTCGGTCGGCCACCTGGGCATGGAGTACGTGAAGAGCCGCGCCGGCAACTTCGAGGCCGTGCACGTGCCCTACAACGGCAACCCGGCGGTCATCACGGCCATCATCGGCGGCCAGATCCAGATGGCGCTGATGCCGCCGGGCATCGCCATGCCGCAGGTCAAGGGCGGCAAGATGAAGGCCGTTGGCCTGACCGGGCCGCGCAGCCCGATGGCGCCGGACACGCCCTCGCTGTCCGAGCTCGGTGTGCAGATGGACGCGCTGGAAGTCTGGGTGGCGCTCGTCGCCCCGTCGTCGCTCAGCGCCGCGGCCAGGGAGCGGCTGGCGCGCGAGGTGCCGGCGGCCGTGAACGGCGAGGCGCGCGAGCGCCTGCTGACCAGCGGCTGGCAGGGCGTGGGCAGCAGTGCCGACGGCCTGCGCCAGCGCGTCGCGCGGGAGACCGACATCCTGGGCGGCATCATCAAGTCGCGCGGCATCAAGATCGAGTGACGCGCATCGAATGAAGACCGCGCCCTGGGTCGCCGAGCCGGCGCGGCAGACCCCGGTCCACGGCGAATACGACGTCGTCGTGGTCGGTGGCGGGCCGGCCGGCATCGCCGCCGCCGCGAGCGCGGCGCGCCACGGCGCGAACACTCTGCTCGTCGAACGCTACGGCTTCCTGGGCGGCATGGGCACGGCCGGTGGCGTGACCAACTTCGCCGGCCTGTACGGCCGCCGTGGCGGCCAGATGCAGCAGCTCGTGCGCGGCGTGGCCAGCGAGCTGCTGCAGCGCATCGACGCCCTCGGCGGCCTGAACGCGCCGCAGGACGGGCTGCAGGGCCGCATCCGCGTGCGCTCCTACGACGTCGCGGCCTACAAGTGCGCGGCCGACCAGCTGCTGGGGGCGGCCGGCGTGCAACTGCTGTTCCATGCCTGGGCGGCCGGGGTCGTGATGCACGACGCCGGGCGCATCGATGCCGTGCTCGTGGAAACCAAGTCCGGCCGCCGCGCCGTGCGCGCGCGCGAGTTCGTCGACGCCTCCGGCGACGCCGACATCGCGCACTTCGCCGGCGTGCCCTACGAGCTGGGCGACGGCGCGGGCGACGCGCTGTACCCGAGCACGATGTTCCGCATCGGCAACGTCGACGCAGCGCGCGCGCTGGCGGCCATCGGCGATTTCAAGGCCCTCGACGCGCTGATGGAGCAGGCCGCCAGCGACCCGGCGAAGGGCTACGACTTCCCGCGCCGCGGCGCCATCCTGCGCCCGCAGCGCAACCCGAGCGGCTGGCGCGCCAACGTCACCCAGTTGCGCAACGCCGAGGGCCGCGCGGTGGACGCCACCGACGCGCGCCAGCTCAGCGCGGCGGAGACCGAAGGCCGGCGCCAGATCGTCGAGTACATGCGTTTCCTGCGCGCCGAGGTGCCGGGCTTCGAGGCCGCCGAGATCGACGACATCGCGCCGCAGGTCGGCGTGCGCGAGACGCGGCGCATCTTCGGCGCCTACCGCCTCACCGGCGAAGACGTGCTCGGCGGCGCGAAGTTCGAGGACCTCATCGGCCTCAACGCCTGGCCGGTGGAGACGCACGTGGCCGGGCACATCGAGTGGGCCTTCCCGCGCGACGCCGACAACGCCTACAACCACCTGCCGTGGCGCATGCTGGTGCCTGAGCCCGGCCCCGCGGGCGTGACCAACCTGTTGGTGGCCGGGCGCTGCGCGGCGATGGAGCACCTGGGCCAGAGCGCCGCGCGCGCCAGCGGGGGCTGCTTCGTGATGGGCCAGGCGGCGGGCACCGCCGCGGCGCTGCGCGTGCACGGCCGCTTCGGCGTGGCGCGGCTGCAGGCGCTGCTGGTGGCCGACGAGGCCGACCTGGACGGCGTCTCGGCCGCGGCCTGACACCCGCGCCGGCGCGCCGCGCACAGGAATCCACCCGTAGACGCACACCGTGCGGCACCGCTACGCTGCGGCCCCGCGCCCCTATCGCCCCTGCTCTGGAGACCGCATGTCACAGACCCGCCTCATCCTCGACTATGTGCTCGAGCACGCCGAGCAGACCCCCGACCGCGTCTACCTCACCCAGCCGGTCGGCGGCGGGCAGGTCGTCGACGTTACCTGGGCCCAGGTGCTGGACCAGGCGCGCCGCATGGCCGCGCACCTGCAGGGCCGCGGTTTCGAGCCCGGCTCGCGCATCGCCATCCTGTCCAAGAACTGCGCTCACTTCATCATCGCCGAGCTGGCGATCTGGATGGCCGGCCACACCACGGTGGCGATCTTCCCCACCGAGACCGCCGACACCGTGCGCTACGTGCTCGAGCACAGCGGCGCCAGCCTGCTTTTCGTCGGCAAGCTCGACCTCTGGCCGCAACAGGCGCCGGGGGTGCCGGCGGGGCTGCCGTGCATCGCCTTGCCGCTGGCGCCGCGCACCGATTTCGAGACCTGGGACGCCATAGTGGCCAGAACGGCGCCGCTGCAGGGCCATCCGCAGCGGGCGCCCGAGGACCTGGCGATGCTGATCTACACCTCGGGCTCGACCGGGCAGCCCAAAGGCGTGATGGTCAACTTCGGCGCGTTCAGCCGCGCCGCCAGTGGCGTGGCCAAGTACATCCGCAAGCGGCTCGGCGAGGGCACCGAAAGCCGCATCCTGTCCTACCTGCCGCTGGCCCACAGCATGGACCGCACGTGGACCGAGGGCGCCTCGATGGTCGAAGGCGACACGCGCGTCTTCTTCGCCGAGTCGCTCGACACCTTCCTGCAGGACCTGCGGCGGGCACGGCCGACGCTCTTCGGCTCGGTGCCGCGCTTGTGGCTGAAGTTCCAGCAGGGTGTCTTCGCCAAGATGCCGCCGGCCAAGTTGGACCGCCTGCTCGGCATCCCGATCCTCGGTCGCATCGTCGCGCGCAAGGTGCTCAAGGGCCTGGGGCTCGACGCGGTGATCCTGGCCGGCAGCGGATCCGCCCCGCTGCCCGCGGAACTGATCCGGTGGTACCGGCGGCTCGGCTTGCGCCTGTTCGAAGGCTACGGCATGACCGAGGACAACTCCTACTCGCACTTCTCCGATGACCGTTGCGGCGAACCCGGCTACGTAGGCGTGCCGCTGCCGGGCGTGGAAGTGAAGCTGAGCGACGCGGGCGAAGTGCTCATCAAGTCGCCCGGGCAGTTCAGCGGCTACTACAGGCAGCCGGAGCTGACTGCCGCCTCGTTCATCGATGACGGTTTTTTCCGCACCGGCGATCTGGGCGAGCGGCGCGCCGACGGCATG
Source organism: Rubrivivax sp. (assembly GCA_030680415.1). Lineage (GTDB taxonomy): Bacteria > Pseudomonadota > Gammaproteobacteria > Burkholderiales > Burkholderiaceae_C > Rubrivivax. The sequence continues at coordinate 10,915 of JAUXVE010000035.1, read as the reverse complement.
CTGAAGATCACTGGCCGCGCCAAGGAGCTGTTCAAGACCGCCAAGGGCAAATACGTGGCGCCGGCGCCGATAGAGAACCGCATCAATGCGCACCCGATGGTGGAGCAGTCCATCGTTTCCGGCGTGGGGCAGGTGGCGGCCTACGCCATCGTCGTGCTGGCCGAGCATCTACGGCCCCGCGTCGGTGACGCGACGGTGCGCGCGCAAGTGCACGGCGAACTCGAACGCCTGCTCGACTCGGTGAACCAGGCCGCGGCCGACTACGAAAGGCTGCGCATGATCGTCGTCGCCCGTGAACCGTGGTCGATCGAGAACGGCTGCCTGACGCCGACAATGAAAATCCGCCGCACACGTATCGAGGCGGTGGTGGCGCCGCAGGTCGAACGCTGGTACGACGACGGGCAACGGGTGCAGTGGACATGACGACCGCCGCCCGCCACGGCGGCGACCGCATCGCCGAGGCCCTGCAGGCGCACGGCGTGCCCTGCATCTACACGCTGTGCGGCGGCCACATCTCGCCCATCCTGAGTGCGGCCAAGGCGCGCGGCATGCGCATCGTCGACGTGCGCGACGAGGCCACCGCCGTATTCGCCGCCGACGCCGCGGCGCGCCTGTCGGGCCGGCCCGGCGTGGCCGCGGTGACGGCGGGGCCGGGCATCACCAACACCATCACGGCGCTGAAGAACGCGCAGCTGGCGCAGTCGCCCGTGGTGCTGCTGGGCGGCGCTGCGCCGACCGCGCTGCAGGGGCGCGGCGCGCTGCAGGACATCGCCCAGCGCCCGCTGGTCGAGCCGCACGTCAAGCGCTTCTTCAAGGTGCGGCGCGTGCGCGACCTCGGCCCGGCGGTGGGCGCGGCCTTCGTGCTGGCGCATTCCGGCGTGCCGGGGCCGGTGTTCATCGAATGCCCGGTGGACCTGCTGTACGACGAGGCCTCGATCCGCCAGTGGTACGCCGACGCCGGCGGCAAGGGCACCGCACTGGCCGACCGCGCGCTGCGCTGGTACCTGAACCGCCACGTGCGGCGCATGTTCGACGGCAGCCAGGATGCCGCGCCCGCAGCCGTGCACAACGTGGCGGTGCCGCGTGCGGCCGAAACCCGTGTGCGCGCCGCCTGGGCCGCGCTGAGCAAGGCCGAACGGCCTCTGGCCGTGATCGGCAGCCAGGCCGTCGTGCAGTCGCAGCAGGCCGAAGCCCTGGCCGACGCGGTGGCGCGGCTGGGCATCCCGGTCTACCTGTCCGGCATGGCGCGCGGCCTGCTCGGGCCCGCGCACCCGCTGCAACTGCGCCACCAGCGCCGCACGGCGCTGCGCGAGTCCGACTGCGTGCTGCTGGCCGGCGTGCCGTGCGACTTCAGGCTCGACTACGGCAAGCACGTGCGCCGCAGCGCGACGCTGATCGCGGCCAACCGCAGCGCCCGCGACGCCCGCCTCAACCGCCGGCCCGACATCGCCGCCATCGGCGACGCCGGCGCCTTCATGCAGGCGCTGGCGCAGCAGGCGGCGCCGCAGGACGGATCACGGCACGCCGGCTGGCTGGCGACGCTGCGCGCGCGCGACGACGAGCGCGAGGCCGAGATCGACGCGCAGGCCGCGGTTGCGGGCGAGTTCGTGAACCCGGTCGCGCTGCTTCGCGCGCTGGAGCGCGAGGCCGGTGAAGACGCACTGCTGGTTGCCGACGGCGGCGACTTCGTGGCCACCGCCAGCTATGTGCTGCACCCGCGCGGCCCGCTGACATGGCTCGACCCGGGCGCCTTCGGCACCCTGGGCGTGGGCGCCGGTTTCGCGCTCGGCGCCGCCACCACGCGGCCCGACCGCGAGGTGTGGATCGTCTTCGGCGACGGCGCCTGCGGCTTCGGCCTGGCCGAATTCGACACCTTCGTGCGGCACGGCATTCCGGTCATCGCCGTCGTCGGCAACGACGCCGGCTGGACGCAGATCGCGCGCGAGCAGGTCAAGATGCTGCACGACGACGTGGCCACCGTGCTGGCGCGCACTGCGTACCACGAGGTGGCCGCCGGCTTCGGCGCCGCGGGGCTGCTCGTGAAGCGCCAGGACGAGGTGGCGGGCGCGCTGAGGCAGGCGCGTGACCTGGCGCGCCAAGGCCGGCCGGTGCTGGTCAACGTGTGGCTCGACAAGACGGAGTTCCGCGAGGGGTCGCTGTCGATGTGAGGGGCACCCGTCATGCCGGGCTGAACATCACCCCAGTCAACCCCGACGGCATCTGAGCCGGACGCGACGTTCTCGATGAGTAGACCACGCCGCGCGTCGGCGCGGATCTCTGGTGGCACCGACGGCGGTTCGCGTTCCCGCATCGCAGGATGGTCAGCCCTGGATCGGCTGGTGAGCCACACGCCACCGGCGACGAGCCGCCAGCGCCGCCAGTAGCGCACCGGGGATCACCAGCCCCCAGGAAGCGGCCCCATCGCCCGCCGCCGGGTGGGCAAGCTCAGGTCACGATTGCCACCAGCACGCTGCAAGGTGCATGTTCGATCAGGCTCTTGGAGATCGAACCACGCCACCAGCGCTGGGCCCAGCTTTCCAGGTGCTTGTGGCCGACCACGATCAGGTTGGCCTGCACCGCCTTGGCCACGCGCACGATCTCGTCGACCGAATTGCCGGTGACGAGTTCGCCTTGCACCTCCAGACCGGTGTCACTGAGGCGTATCACACCGGCCTCCAGCACGGCCTGGAAACGCTGGCGTTCGGCTACTTCCGCTTCCGGGCTGTAGGTCCAGGCCTCGACCGCCATCGCCGGCACCGGGGGTGGCATGACGGCGACCAGGAACAGCCTGGCCTGGCTCCACTGCCCGATCTCCTGACAGTCGAGCAACGCCTTCTGCCCCGATTCGGAGCCGTCGTAGGCCAGCACGATCGTCTTGTACACGCTCAGTCTCCTTGTCTTGCCGCCGTTGCCGGCACGGCCGGTTCGGTAGCGCCCGGTCGGCCGAGCCGGCCGGTGTCTGGCCGGGGTCTGCAGGCGCAAGCCTAGCACCGGCGTGCCGACCAGACCGGCCGTACCGCAGCTCGTCGCATGCCGCTGGCCTTTGCTCCCGGGTGTGGCTACGCCGAGGATGCATCAGTGCGCCTCGCGCACCGTCCAATCCACGGAGGTCGGGATGCTGAAGATGTCGAGAGCCTGGTTCATGGGCCGCGCCCGAAGACCCTCCACCGCATACATCACGTATCCATTGGCATTCTGATGGCTCTCAACGGACCAACTCGCGGCAGTTTCCTTGGGCGCCGGGGTGGCATGCGCGTGCGCGGCGTTGCATCGCCGTGCGGCGAGCTCCAGGGGTCATAGAAACCCGGGCTTTATCTTGGCTGCTTCACCGGCGAGCTTGGTCAGCCGGGTGGCCTGTCCCACGACGAAATCACGGAGTTGAGCTGCGAAGGCGCGCTCACCGTCGTCGATGTAGTCGTCCGACAAGGCCTGCGTCGGCGCGTGTTCCATCGCCAGCTTGGCCAGTCGCGTGGCCTCGCGTTTGAGCAGGTTCTTGTCGACCCCACATCGCTGCGCAAAGTCGGCCAGCTGAAACGCCCCCACCTCGTCCAGTGAGAAGGCATCGCCCCAGGCCATGGCCAACTCGTGGTCGATGCCCGGGTACTGCATCACACTGACCAGGTCGTACCAAGGCGCAGGGTCAAGCCCCTCGCGGCGCACGAAGAATGAGAAGTTCTTGCCGTGGGCGTCGCAGTTGCCAATCAGGAACTGGAACAAGGCCCATCTGAGCAAGGTCATGCGTGCTACGGCCTTGTTGACGGTCTGCTCCACGCGCTCGAACAGCACTTCGAAGCTCACGCCCTCACGGATATTGCGCACATGCTCGCCGCTCCCAAAATTCCGCTCGTACTTGTAGATCACGGGCAGGTCCGACGCCTGGCAGGCGTCGATGATGTGCAGGCGCTGCACCTTGGGTTCTTCGCCTCCGTGCACGACAACGCGGTCGAAGCGGCCGACGACCAGCACCGGCCTCGGTGTCCGATAGATGCTCACCTCCGCCACCGCCAGCTTCATGCGTCGGGCCAAGGACATGCAGTAGTGTTCGTTGACGACCAGTTGAGGCGTCACCTGCCGGGCCGGTTCGGGCTTGAGGATGTGCGTCGACGCCAAGGGCGGCTCGACCAGGAACAGGCGCCCACCGTCGTCGAGGGGGCGGTCCAGGTAGACCATCAGCTTGTCCTGTACGCCCGCAATGGACATGCGGACCTTGCCATCCCAGACGGCCAGCGGAATCTCGTCGCGCTCGGCCAGTCGTCGGTCCAGCTCCTCGCGGGTCACTTCCCGCGGCGGCGCGGCGGCGAAGGTGGGCGGCGCCTCATCCGAGCGCCAGAACCGGAATGCTCCCGTGGTTTCGGTCCCCAGCGCGCTGATGAGCGCGTAGATGTTCGCCTTGGAAACTCGACAGGTCGTGGCCGTGATGTCGAGCGCGCGGCCTTCGGGCAGCAGGTTCTCCACAAAGCGCTTCACGGCGCCGGCGGCATAGCCGTCGGCAGAGGGCTGGAGCGGCAGCGCGGGCGATAGCGGAAACGCCCCTGGCGTCCCAACCCAGCCCGCGTCGTAGTCCAGCGACCACCGGTCGTTCATGGCCTCGTAGCCCAGCGTCGCTACCTTCTGGCCATCGGCCCAGAGGTTGAGCGCGTGCGGGGCATTCGAGGCGTCGTTGGCAGAGCCGATGGCCGAGTTCATGGCTGCTCCGGACGCTCGACGCCGGGACGTGCGACAGATGGCATTCCTGGATGGTCCTTGGGGCCGAGCACGAGTGCGAGCCCCAGGCTGTCCAACACCGCCATCAACTTGTCCAGTCGCACGGAGCCCTTGCCGTTTTCGAGGCGAGACAGCAGGTCGACGGAGACCCCGCTCAAAGAAGCCGCGTCGTCAATTCGAAGCGACTGCTCACGTCGACGGGCTCGGATGGCCGGGCCAAACGCTGTGGCGTCGGTGATGCGCAGGAGTTCGGGTGGGGCGGGAGGGCTGGAAGTCATTTCGGAATTCCCGGGACGATGACCTTCGACTGAAGGTTGAGAAGGTCTATTTCTTGAATTCCGAAATCATGCCACAACTAGGTTTCTGCAGTCAGAAATTCATCAAACTCCGAAATGTTCACCCTCTCGCCGGTCTTGACAACCTCAGCGCCGCATGGCCGCGCAGGGGTCCGGCCGCTCCTGCGTGGCGGTGAGCAGGACCTTGTCGTAACGCCCGTGGCCGGGGTGGTCCGACTCCAGCAGCCCGATCGCCTCGCTGCGCGCACGGGTGGCGGGCCCCAGCCAGCGGGGCACGCCGACGTCGGTGCGCACGTGTCCGTTGCCGGCCAGCAGCAGCACGCCGCGCTGCGCGTGCTGTTCCACGGCCGCCGCCATGGCCTGGTCGCGCGCCACCTGGGCCAGCGCCATGCGGCGCGCGGTGGCCGTGTCGAGGATGCCGCAGTGGCTGTCCTCGATGTCCTGCGCCAGCGCCTGCAGCACCTCGGGCGGCACGGCGGCGTTGAAGCCGGTGGCCTGCAGTCCTTCGCGCATGACCCGGCGCGCCTCGTCGCGCGACACGTTGGCGGCCACGATCGGCAGCCCGTGCTGCAGCGCCAGCGCCACGAAAGGCCGGTAGAAGTGCCACTGCCAGTCACTCGCGCCAGCGGCGGCGATCAGCGCGTCGGCGTCGGGGGGTGGCATCTGTGCACGCAGTCGGTCGATCACGCCCTGGCGCTGGCGGTCGAACTGCTCCATCACCAGCGCCGGGCGCGCGCCGCCGGCCAGCCAGGCCTCGAAGGCCTGCAGGCGCAGCGCGTGCTGCGCCGCGTTGTCGTGCACCTCGCCCAGCAGCACCACCGGCCGCTCCAAGCGCAGCGTCTGCGCCGGCGCATGCGCACAAGCGGCCAGCAAGGCCACCAGTGCGCAAGCGATGGCGCGGCGCATCATGGCCGCCCGCGGGCGGGCCGTGCGCTCGACCGGTGCAGGTGCCGCGCAGCGGCGCATGGGTGGCGTGGGCACGGGGCTGAAGCGTCTGCGGCTCGGTACGGCGTGGCCGCGCTGCGGCGAGTGCGGCCACGACAAGCTGCTGGCCTACAGCTGCAAGCGCCGCGGGTTCTGCCCCTCATGCGGCGCCCGCCGGATGTCGGACCGCAGCGCCCCTGGTAGACCATGTGATCGCGCACGTGCCGGTGCGGCAGTGGGTGCTGTCGCTGCCGATCGCGCTGCGGTTGCTGCTGGCATCGCAGCCAGAGCTGGTTACGCCTGTGCTGCAGGTGGTGCAGCGCGTGCTGACGCGGCATCTGCTGGACCGCGCTGGGCTGAAGGCTGCCGGTCTTGGGGCCAGTCTTGGGCCTTGCAGAGGGCGCTTGAAACGGCAGCGCGGGCACTGGAAGTCCTCGTGTCGAACGGCTGGAATTTGGAGCCGCTCCGAACGGCCCGCTGTTGAGCCGACTCGCAGCAACCAGCCCGCAGGCAAGGTTACCTGAACCCTGAAGCCGGGTGCCCGGCCTGAGAGCTCGCAGGGGGTTGGCGGACCAAAATTCGACCAGGTCTGTGAGCTCATCGTGTAGCCACCGCCGATCGCACCGCTTTGTTGCTGTCCTTGAGGATGCCTATCCGAGTGACGGCAGTGTCAGTTCCAATTCGGTCGATCAAACTGCGGATTCACCAATCGCATCAGACCGTCGACGTTTGCTTGGCCACCAGGTCAAAGCCACGCGGCCGTCCGGGACTCGATGTTTGAACCGCTCCGCGCCGATGGGACGTCAGGGTCGGGGCCAGCAGGGCCAGCCCCAGCAATGTGAGGGCCAGCGTCGCCGGCACGGGCACTGCGGAGACGGCGAAGCTGCCAGCGCCGTCGTTCTCGAACGACACGTCGGTGATTCGATAGCCGGCCGATTCAGCGCTGAAGTCGACCGCTGAGAACATGCCGAGCATGCTGTCAGCGATGGGCACAACACTGCCATTTCCCGCAAGGACCTTGAAAAAGCTGCCGAGCGCGAAGTCCCCGCTGCCGAGGAAGTCGAGCGGGTCGGTGTCGTCCAGGAACACGAATCGCACCGAGCCGTCGCCCATCAGCACGCTGCCGATGTCGGTGAAGACCAACTCGTCAACTGCGTACGCGCCACCGCCCAAGCCCAAGACCTCGAGCAGCAAGGTGCCACCTCTGTTGTCGAAGGCGCCATCGATGGTCAGTCGGCCCGGCGAGTTGCCGGGGTTGAAGACGCCGTAATTGATCACGTTCGCGTGGATGGTCCCGTTCCCGAGGACCAGCCCGTTTTCGCCGACGATGAGGTCGGCGCTGCTGACGCTACCGTTGACCACCAGGGTGCCCTGGCCAGCGGTGCTGACAGTGCCATCGTGGGCGACGCCAATCAGCGAGGTCGCCGACAGCGAGGCGCCCGCGCCCACTCCGACGAAGCCCCAGGAATTGGCGCTGCCGCCGATCTGCGCGGTGGCGCCTGCGCCCTGTGCCGCGACCGTGGACCCGTCGAAGATGTTGAGCGTGCCAGTGCCGGCTACCGTCGGGGCACCCTGCGTACCGATGGCCACGCGCGCGGCGGGTCCGCTGACGGTGACAGTGGAGCCGCCGGTCACGTTGATGAGGCCGTTGCCTCCGGGGCTCAGGCTCGAACTGGCCGCGCCCAGGCCGGCACCAGCGGCGGTCGAGGTGATTGACACGTTCGAGCCGAAGAGGATATTCGCCACGCCGCTGCCGCCGCCTCGTCCCACGCTCAGCGCGGCACCAACGCCGGCACTTGGTCCGCCCTGTAAGACACCATCGATCAGGAGGGTGCCCGCGCTGAGATTTAGCGTGCCGAAGGCACCTGCCTCCTGGCCGACAAGTACTGCCTTGCCCAGCACCGTGCCGCCAGTCACGTTGAGCGTGCCTACGCCTCCCTGGCCCGACCCGACGATGAGCAAGGCGTCGGCGTTGCCGGTAAGCGCCAAGGTCGAGCCGGTGCCGATGACGTTGACCGTGCCGCTGTTGATGCCGGCTGCGCCACCATCGTTGCGGCGACCGACTTCGAACAGCAGCGCGTCTCCGGGCAGGTAGCCCGTGCTACCGGGGTTGGGCACCGACGTGTGGCTCGACGAGACTTCTACCCGGCCGCCCCCAATGATCGACAAGGTGCCAGTGGCTGCGTCGCTCCCGATGCCAATGTAGGGTGCCAGCCCCGACCCAGCGCTGATTAGCACACGGGAACCCGTTCCGTCGACGGTCATCTGGCCGGTCGAGCCGTTGAAGGCACCAACGTACATGCCGGTCTTACCATCTGGGTTTATGAGTGCCAGCGGCGTCGTGTCGACTACCAGGCTGCCGCCATTGCTTACGTTGACGATGCCGCTGCCGGCCACGCCGGCGGCGCCGCGGCCCACCGCGAGAAAGGCGCCGCCACCAAGTACGCTCGTGACGTCGCTGTTGGTCGTGGAGTTGCGACCGCTGAGCCGCAGCATCGAGCCCGCGCCGTTGATGTTGACCGTGCCGCTGCCTCCACCTTGACCGATCGTGGCGTAGACCAGCCCGGTCTCGGCGCCGGCTCCGGCGATCACGCCACCGTTGGTGATGCTTAGCGTTCCCGTACCGCCGATGCCACGGCCGATGTTCATGAAACCTACGCCACCTTCGACGTCGATCCGCGACCCAGTACCCGTGACATTCAGACCGCCGGTCTGATTCAGGGTGACCACCCCGCTGCCGGCCGCCGCAATATTGATGCCGGAAAACTCGCCGGGTGCACTCGTACCGTCCAACCGCACGGTGGCGCCATTGCGCACTTCCACCGCGCCGGTGGTGTTGCGTCCGGTGGCAACCGACAGCAGCGCTCGCGCGCCGGTCTGCGCGGCATTGCGCACCAGGTTCCAGGCCGACCCGATACCGTCGACGATGACCGTGCCGACCGAACTCTCGTTGCCGGTGCGCGCGGTGCCGCCACCGGGCGCGGCGACCGCGAGGAACGAACTGTTTACGCGCCCGCCGGCGTCGACGCGCGCTAGCCCGGAGGAAGCCCCTCCTGGCGTGCCGTAATCGCCGCCATCGGCCGCTTGTGTGAACATCGAGGCCTGCCCGACGACGATGCCACCAACAGTGGACAGGCTGGAACCACCGCCGCGGACAAGCAGGTTGCCGCTGGAACCGGCGCCATTGCTGACGAAGATGCGGCAGTTGAGTTGGCAGGGCTGGCCTGTACCCCCGTAAACGAAGGATGCGCCACTCAGCACCGACAGGCTGCCAGTACCCAACCCTCCGACATCAATGTTGTTGGCGTTGGCCGAGTCGAAGGTTATCCGGGTGCTCGAACCCGAGCCCGTGACGGTCAGGCTGCCGTTGCCGGTGGAGCTGATGCCGAGCACCAAGCGCTCGGCTGTCAGCGCACTACCGCCATCGACCGTTACCGAACCGGCAGCGGTGTCTCCGATGACCAAGACACCGGCCACGCCCCCGGTTGGGTCCGGGTAGACGTTGCCGAACGTGACGATGCCCGCAGTCGCCTGGCCAGCCACTGTGGCCAAGGCGAAGACAATCGCCTGAACGAACCGATCGCGCTTGAAGCTGCTTTGTGCCACGGTTGCCTCCCTCAGTTGTCTGTTCGTGCGGTGCAACCGGACACCGTAGCTTGTAGCAGGTGTTGCGCAAATTGCAATCTCGGCCGCGAGGTGCCCTCGTAATAGGGCCGTTCGCCGCCGATCACGATGGGAAAGCGCCGGCCGTCGTCGTAGACGCTGTAACCGGTGAAAACGCGTGCCAGGTTGCTCACGTCGCTGGCACCGTAGGTTTCGATCGGCAGGCCGGCGGCGTCCCGGCGCAAGCTGCCGTCGTCGTTCAATTCGTAGAGGCCAATCGAGAACAGCTGCATCACTTCTCGCGCGTAGTTCTCGTCGGGTATCCGCCCGCTGGCCTCGTCTTCCTTGAGATTGCCATGCGTGTTCAGGAAGGTACCCATGGCCGGTTGCAGCGTGATCGCATCCAGCAGGTCGCGGTAGTTGCCGAAGGCCTGCTGGACCAGTTGGTCCCAGTAGTTCGCCATCGCCAGATGCGGCCAGTTGTTGGTGATGCCGGTCATCGAGACGACGAAGATCTCCGACAACGCCAGCGCACAGCGCTTGCGCACCGCGTCGGGCGACTTGATCAACTGGTACCAGGTGCTCAAGAGTACCGAGTTCTCGCGTCATTTTGGCGCTCGGTGATGCGCGCGATTGTGGTCGTCGATCCACTTCTCTGTCAGCCGGTCTAGTTCATCCAACTGTTGTTGAGAGGCTCCCTCTGGCTCATAGTCCATCTCAAGCCATGAGATGAGCTTGTCCTCGATCAATTCGGCGGGGAGCTCTGGGTTCTGGGCATGAATGCGCTTGACGGACGCGTCAATGGTGAGTCGCTCACCGTCTGACCATAAGAGCTTGCGAGCTTTGGCGTCGACTTGCACGTTCTCCAATATCGGAAGGACCAGGTCCGTGGCTTCAATCGAGAGCTGACCCTCGGGGGAATCCATCCACTCGAGGAGGCCGTCTACAAACGGGTTGCTCTCAGGCAGATCGGGCAGCTTGGTTTTCTTCGGCACTTTCATGGTCTGAGCCCCAGGCTGGTCAGGCGTTGCGGGCAAGCTTCATTTCCAACTGGCTGTGCTCAATGCTCAAGTCGACCCATTCTGCCGTGAGCGTCTTGAAACGCTTGTAGTTGCCGATCAGGCGACGAACCTCGGGCACGTTGTCTCGCGCGATGTAGTCGGTGCGACTCTTCATGTCACGCGTGTAGCTGAGCTGGTAGTACGGCCCGCTGTGGTTGTGCGGGTCCTTGTACTGAAGGGTCAATGATCCGGGCCGCATCGGCCCGAGCGCAAGCACGTCGGCCTTGATCTTCTCAATGCGTTTGGCGATCTGGGCGAGGCGTCTTTCGGTCATCGGTATAGCATATATATGCTATCCTGCGGACGCAACAGCAGCATGAGAGGAAC
>JAUXVE010000032.1 GCA_030680415.1 Rubrivivax sp. | reverse complement strand
ATACGGTCGCTCTGATGAACCGCCGCGACCGGGTTCTTCGGCTCGCAACGGACCCCTGTCAACCCCGAGGGCCGTGATCAGGGCGTCGCGTGCAGGGTCCGGCCGCCCCACCAGGCGCGAAAAATGGCGTTTGAACCGCCTGTCCTCGAAACTGGTCGTTCTGCCTGGCGGGCATTTCGAGGCCTATACGGGCGAACTGTTCAAGATCTCCTCGGCCGCCCAGTGCGACTGGTTTACGCAGCATTTGTAGGCAGATGCCCGTCCGCGGCCTGGGGGCAGCGGGGTGACACGCGACCCATTCGAGGGGGTCCTGGCCGACCGGCGCCGACGCACTCGCAGGGGCGCGCCCGGATTCGGGCGGTGCCGGCAAGGCACTTGCAGTCGTGGCGGGCAGGCTACGCCGCGTTCGGAACAGCCAAGGCCTCGATCACGGCCGGCACGTACCAGTCCTCGTCGATCGCGGGCCAGTGCAGCCCGAGCCCCGAGTCGACGAGTTCGACCCGCTCACATTCCTGCGCAGAAGCCTTGGCCAGCCGCGCCGAGAACGTGCGCGGAACCTGGACGCTCCAGCCCGAGGCCAGGTCGATTTCGATACGGTCGCGCTCGGGCAGGTAGCGCGCCGCGACGGCGCGCGGAGCGCGCAAACTGCGCGCGCCGGCGGCACGCGCCGCGGCGATGCTCGCGTCGCCGCCGATGTTGGATGAATCAGCCATGATGCTTCCTCCACGCTTGCAGCAGTTCGGATTGCCGGTCTCTTGCGATCTGCAGGACCTTGCGAACCTGGGCATCGGTGAGCGGGCCGCGCACAGCGCGCAGGGAAAGCGGTTCGATCACCAACTCCACGGTGCCGCCGTGGCCCAGCACATGGATGTGCGCGGGCGCGTGGTTGTGCACGTAGATCATGAACCGAAAGCCTGCTTCGTTGAAGATGGTCGGCATGACGGAGTGTAGGCGCGAGCTTGTGCGCCGCACGGCCACACCTTGAGATGAGGGATTGGCCGTCAGAGGGAGGCTCCGGACGCCGTGGGCACACGGCCCGAGGCGCCGCGGTCGAAGTCCTGCAGCCGGGCCTGCGGCTCTCACCACTCCACCCCCCCCGTCGGCCCCGCTGGCGGCACCCCATCGACTGCCGATGTGTTGGGCAGCGTTCGCAAGGCCGCGCAAGAAGTGACCGACGATGCTGCCGACCTGGGCCGCAACGTGCAGCGCGAAGGCGACGCCGCCGCCGGACGGCACGCGCTGAGCCCGGTCCGGCCGCGCCCTATTCCTTGACCTCCCACAGCGCCACCAGCAACTCCCTCACCAGCCCGATCGACTGCGTCAGCAGCGGCCCCTTCGGACGCTGGGCCGAGGTCGCGATCCACTGGGTCGTGGTCAGCGCCGGCGGGCCGATCGGGCGCACGTGGAAGCGGCCGCCGTCGTCGTCGTGGCTGCGCACGGCGCTGAGCGTCAGCACGCCGTGCATGCCCTGCTGGTGCACCAAGTCCAGGATCGCCGGCACGCTTTCGATCTCAATGGGGCATAGGGCTGCATTTCGAGCTGACGTCGGGCATAGGAAATTCACGGTCGTTGACGTTGACGACGTTGTGGGCGACGCCCACCCCGCGAGCGTAGGACACGCCAGCGGTCAGCTGCACGTCACGCACGCCGGTGGCTTCCTCCAGCCGGCCCTGGCGGCCAAGCTGTCCAAGGCCTTTCCGCGCACGCTCGTGCACGCCAGGCCCGCGGCGGAGGTTCTCGACCAACTGAGCTGCGAGGGCTTGCCGGTGGTCATCGTGTTCAGCCTGCCGTTCCGATCGATGCCCACCGTGGCGCGTGCGGAAACGCGAAACAGCATCCTGCAGTTCCTGCGCAGGCACCCGGGCAGCTGGCTCGTGCAGTACACGTATCAGCCGCGTGCCCCGTTCGCCGGCGAGCACGGCTTCGCCTGGAGACGCAAGCGCACGGTAGTCGCGAACATGCCGCCGGCGGGTGTCTGGACGCTGCGCGCAACGGCGTGAGGCGCGTGAGGACGGGCTCCTAGCGGTCGAATCGGCCCGGCGCCCCTTGCGGGGCCGCGGCGCTTTGCGATACTCCACTGCCATGACCGGCGCCGCCCCCGCCATCCGCCTGCTGCACCTCGAGGACTCCGAGCCCGACCACGTGCTGGCCATGGCCTACCTCAAGCGCAACGGCATCGACGCCGATGCGCGGCGCATCGAGACGCGGGCCGAGTTCGAGGTCGCGCTGACCGAGCCCTGGGACATCGTGCTGTCCGACTACCACCTGCCGGGCTTCGGCGGCCTGGAGGCGCTGCAGATGCTGCGCGCCAGCGGGCGCCAGTTGCCTTTCATCCTGGTGTCGGGCCAGATCGGCGAGGACACCGCCGTCGAGGCGATGCGCAACGGCGCCAGCGACTACCTGCTCAAGGCCAACCTGGCGCGGCTGGCACCGGCGGTCGAACACGCCATCGCCGCCGCTGAGGCCCAGCTCGCGCGGCTGATTGCCGACCGCGAACTGCAGGCCTCGCGCAAACGCCTGTCGGAGCTGGCCCAGCACCTGCAGACCAGCGTCGAGGCCGAGCGCCAGGCCATCGCGCGCGAGATCCACGACGACGTCGGTGGCTCGCTCACGGCGCTGAAGTTCGAGCTCGACTGGATCCGCCGCCACGCCGCCGAGCCCGAGGTGCAGCAGCGCGTGGCGATGGCGCTGGAAACGGTCACCTCGGCCATCGAGGCCAGCCAGCGCATCATGCAGAACCTGCGTCCGGCGATCCTGGAGCAGGGCCTGGTGGCCGCGCTGCAGTGGATGACCAGCCGCTTCGAAAAGCGCACCGGCGTGGCCTGCGACTTCCGCGCCAGCGGCCTGAGCCCCGACCGCCGCGCGCTGCCGGCGGGCGTGCCGCTGGCGGCCTACCGCACGGCGCAGGAGGCGCTCACCAACGTCAGCAAACACGCCGGTGCCACGCGCGTGGTGGTCGATCTGTCGATCACCGGCGGCGTGCTGTCGCTGGAAGTCAGCGACAACGGCCGCGGCCTGAGCCAGGCCGACCTGGCCAAGGCGCGCAGTTTCGGCATCCGCGGGCTGCACGAGCGCGCCTCGACGGTGAGCGGCTGGGTCGACCTGAGCAGCGGCGCCGCGGGCACCACGCTGATCCTGTCGGTGCCGCTGCACGATGCCGGCGCCGCCGTCGCCGGGGGCGGCGACAATGCGGACGTCGAGCCTTCCGAAACCGCCGCCTGGACCGTCACCTGAACCGCCGATGATCGAAGTCATCCTTTGCGACGACCACGCGCTGATCCGGCGCGGCATCCGAGACACGCTGTCCGACGCGCCGGACATCCGCGTCGTCGGCGAGGCCGCCGATTACGGCGAGTTGCGCGACCTGCTGCGCGCGCTGGCGGCCAACGGGCGCGGCATGGGGTGCGACGTGCTCGTGCTCGACATCAATCTGCCCGGCCGCAGCGGGCTGGACGTGCTGCACGTGCTGAAGGACGAGGGTACGCCGCTGAAGGTGCTGGTGGTCAGCATGTACCCGGAGGACCAGTACGCGATCCGCGCCCTGCGTGCCGGCGCGCAGGGCTATGTCAACAAGGGCGGCGACCCGCAGTTGCTGGTGCAGGCGGTGCGCACCGTGGCACAGGGCCGCAAGTACGTCACGCCAGAGATCGCGCAGATGCTGGTGGAGAGCCTCACCGCGCCGGCCAGCGAAAGCCTGCACCAGAAGCTGTCCGACCGCGAACTGCAGACGCTGGTGATGATCGCCTCGGGCAAGCGCCTGGCCGCCATCGCCGAGCAGCTGACGCTGAGCCCGAAGACGGTGTCGGTGTACCGCGCCCGCGTGCTGCAGAAGCTGCAGCTGGCCAACAACTCCGAGCTCACCGTCTACGCCATCCGCAACGGCCTGGTGGGCCAGTGACGCCGCGGTGAACCCGCTCGACGACCCGGTGGCGATGCGCTGTGCCGGGCGCGAGTTGCTGTCGCTGGCGCTCATCGACGCGCGCAACCACCTGCTCGCGCTGCTGGCGCTGGACGAAACGCCGACCGCCCTGCAGCGCGCCGCCCATGCCGGCTGGTATCAGGAACACTGGATCGCGCGCCACGTGCAGCGCCAGCGCGGCGAGGCCTGCGACCCGCGGGCGACGCGGCTGGCGGGCATCGAGCCGCGTGCCTATGCGTGGGCCTTCGGCGAAGAGACCCCCGAGCCCGCAGCGTTGCGCGGCTATCTGGCCGACACGCTGGAGGTCACGCTGGACCTGCTGGCCGGCACGGCCGAAGACGACGCGGCGCTGCACTTCTTTCGCTTGAGCCTGCTGCACGAAGACCGGCTGGGCGAGGCGCTGGCCGAAGGCCAACGTGCCGGCGCGCCGCCGACGCGTGCCGTGCGCGAGCCGATCTGGCTGCCGGCACAGCGCTGGCTGCTGGGCTCGACTGCCGGTGGCCTGGTGCCGCACAACGAACGCTGGGCGCACGAGGTGGCGATGCCCGAATCGGAGATCGACGCCCAGCCCGTCAACTGGGGCCAGTTCGTCGAATTCGCCACCGACCGCGGCTACGAACGGCAGGAGCTCTGGAGCGAGGCCGGCTGGTCCTGGCTGCAGGCCGGCGGCCGGCGTGCGCCGGGGCATGTCGAGCAGTTGCTCGGCGGCGTGCTCGTGCAGCGCCGCGGCGGGCTGCAGCGTGCGCCGGCACTGCAGCCGGTGCTGCACGCCAACCGTTTCGAAGCCGAAGCCTGGTGCCGCTGGGCCGGCCGTCGCCTGCCCACCGAACCCGAATGGGAACTGGCGGCCAGCACCGCCGCCAGCCGCGGCTTCGTCTGGGGCGATGTCTTCGAATGGGCGGCGGGGTCGGCACGGGCCTGGCCCGGGGCCGGCGAACCGGCGCCCGGGTCGCTGGACGCCATTCCACCCGCTGGCACCCAGGGTGTCCTGCGCGGCGCCTCGTACGCCACCCGCGCGCGCCAGCGCCACCCCAAGGCGCGCCGCTTTGCGCCGCCCGAGCGCGATACGATGTTCTGCGGCTTTCGCAGCTGTGCCTTTTAGGAAACCCATGCCCCGACTCGAATTCAATCTCAACGGCCGCGCGACGCAACTCGACGTCGACCCCGCCACCTTGCTCATCGACCTGCTGCGCGGCCCGCTCGCGCTGACCGGCACCCACACCGGCTGCGACACCGCGCAATGCGGCTGCTGCACCGTGCTGCTGGACGGCGACGCGGTCAAGAGCTGCAGCGTGCTGGCGCTGCAGGCACAGGGCCGCAGCGTGACCACGGTGGAAGGGCTGGCGCGCGCCGACGGCACGCTGCACCCGCTGCAGGAGGCCTTCATCGCCTGCCACGGCCTGCAGTGCGGCTACTGCACGCCGGGCATGCTGATGACGGCGAGCTGCCTGCTGAACAAAGTCCCGCAGCCCAGCGACGCCGAGATCGTCGACGCGCTGGAAGGCAACCTGTGCCGCTGCACCGGCTACGTCAACATCGTCGCGGCAGTGCGGCAGGCGGCTGCGGCCATGGCCGGGGGGTCGAAGTGAACGCGCCGGACGACGTCACCCGCTTCGGCAGCGGCCGCGCCGTGCGCCGCGTCGAAGACCCGGCGCTGGTGCAAGGGCAGGGCCGTTTCACCGACGACGTGAGCCTGCCCGGCCAGACCTGGCTGGCCTTCGTGCGCTCCGAGCGCGCCCACGCCCGCATCCTGGGCATCGACAGCGCCGAGGCGGCAGCGATGCCCGGCGTGCTGGCCGTCTACACCGGCGCCGACCTGGTGGCCGCGGGCGTGTTGCCGATCGCGCTGCCGGCGTCGTTCAAGCGCCCCGACGGCGAACCCGCCGCAGCGCCGCCCAAGCGCGCGCTGGCGCACGAGCGCGTGCGTTTCGTCGGCGAAGCGGTGGCGGCGGTGGTGGCCGACAGCCGCGACGCCGCGCGTGCCGCCGCAGTGCGCGTGATGGTGGACTACGAGGACCTGCCCGCCGTCAGCAATGCCGTGCGCGCCACGCAGCCCGGCGCGCCGGTGCTGTGGCCGGCGGCGCCCGACAACGTGGCCGCCGAAATGCGCCACGGCGACGCCGCCGCCACCGACGCCGCCTTTGCGCGCGCCGCACACCGCATCACGCTGGACCTCGTCAACCAGCGCCTGGCGCCGGTGACGATGGAGCCGCGCAGCGTGCTCGCCTACCTCGAAGGCGAACGGCTGACGCTGCGCTTGAGCAGCCAGATGCCCAGCGGCGTGCGCACCGGGCTGGCGGCCACGATCCCCGGCCGCAGCACCGAGAACACGCGCGTGCTGGTCGGCGACGTCGGCGGCGGCTTCGGCATGAAGACCGGCATCTACCCGGAAGACATCGTGCTCGGCTGGGCCGCGCTGCAGCTGCGCCGGCCGGTGAAGTGGCAGGCCGAGCGTGTCGAGGACTTCCTTTCCGCGGTGCACGGCCGCGACCAGCTCAACCATGCCGAACTGGCGCTGGACGAAAACGGCCGCGTGCTGGCCTTGCGCGTGCGCACGCTGGCCAACGTCGGCGCCTACCCCTCGGGCACCTCGATCGCGATTCCGCTGCTCGTCGGGCCCTGGGTCAGCACCAGCATCTACGACATCCCCGTCGTCAGCCTGCACCTCAGCGCGGTGCTGACGAATGCCGCGCCGACCGGCGCCTACCGCGGCGCCGGTCGGCCCGAGGCGATCTACATCATCGAGCGCCTGATGGACGCCGCGGCGCGGGAAATGGGCATCGACGCGGCCGAGCTGCGCCGGCGCAACATGGTGCGCCCCGAGCAGATGCCGTACCGCAACGCCATGGCGCAGACCTACGACAGCGGCCGTTTCGAGCAGATCCTCGACCAGGGTCTGCAGCTGGCCGACTGGCACCGCTACGCGGCACGCCGCGCCGCTTCACAGGCCGCCGGCAAGCTGCGCGGCCGCGGCATCGCCACCTTCCTGGAATGGACCGGCGGCAACGCGCTTGAAGAGACCGTGCGCGTGGACATCACCGCCGACGGTTTCGTCGAGCTCACCTCCGCGACCATGGCCATGGGCCAGGGCATCGCCACCAGCTACGTGCAGCTGGCGCACGACGTGTTCGGCGTGCCGCTCGAACGCATCCGCGTATTGCAGGGCGACACCGACCGCGCCAACGGCTTCGGCAGCGCCGGCAGCCGCTCGCTCTTCACCGGCGGCGGCGCCGTGCACGTGGCGTCCGAGCGCACGGTCGACGAAGGCCGGCGGCTCGCCGCCGCGGCGCTGGAGGCCGCGGCTGGCGACATCGAGTACCGCGCCGGCCACTACACGGTGGTCGGCACCGACCTCGGCATCGGCTTGTTCGAGCTGGCGGCGCGACAGCCCGAACAGCGATTCATGGCCAGCGCCGGCGCGGTGGCTGGCGGCCCGAGCTGGCCCAACGGCTGCCATCTCTGCGAGGTCGAGATCGACCCCGCCACCGGCGCCGTCGAGGTCGTGGCCTATGCCTCGGTCAACGACATCGGCCGCATCGTCAGCCCGACCATCGTTCGCGGCCAGGTCGAAGGCGGCGCCATCCAGGGCATCGGCCAGGCCTTGTGCGAACGCGTGGCCTACGACACCGGCGATGCGCAACTGCTGTCGGCCAGTTTCATGGACTACGCCTTGCCGCGCGCCGATGGTTTCCGCGGCTTCAAGACCGCGTTCGACGAATCCGTGCCCTGCCTGACCAACGTGCTCGGCGCCAAGGGCGTGGGCGAGCTCGGCACCATCGGCGCCACGCCGGCGGTGGTCAATGCCGTCGTCGACGCGCTGGCGCAGGCCGGCCTCGGACGCGACGCCGAACGGGTGCAGATGCCGTTGACGAGCGAAGTGGTGTGGCGCGCGCTGCGGCGCGACTTCGGCGCGCCGGTGTTCGGCTGATGCCTCTTTGCGCTCGAACGGCTGGAAACGCGCGATCTGCATTTCTCCCTCTCCCGCGTGCGGGAGAGGGCAGGGGTGAGGGCGTCGGCGACCACCCACCCTCACTTGCAGTGCGCGTCCCGGCCTGCATGCCGGGACCGCTCAGCGGGCTCGCCGCGCGCGGCTCGAAACCCCCGCTTCGCCCCCAACCCTCTCCCGCCATGCGGGAGAGGGGGCCATGCAGCGCGGGATGAGCCACCTGGACTTCTGGCCCGAGAGCGGCTATGCGCAACTGGTGCGCGACGATCGTGGCTGGCTGCGTCCCGGCGACGACTATCTGCGCCTGTTCCTGGCCCTGGTGGCCACCCAAACTCCCCCACCCATGGCCACCACAAATTCCCCCACCCTGACCGTGCTTCGATGAGGCGCTGATCGGGCCGGCAAGGCCGGCTGGTCAGGGCCGAGCAGGACGTTACTTTCCACCCCTCAACCCAGAGGGGACACAAGGAGTGAACGTCTTGAAGCCACATTTGCAGACAACGATCTGGACGCTGCGGGAAGCAGGCGCCAGCCAACGAGATATCGAGCGGGTCACGGGTATCGATCGCAAGACGATCCGCGCGTACCAGAAGCGATTCGCCGCCGCCGCCCCGGCGAATTCCCCCGGGGTGGCCACCGACTACCCCACGGCGGTCACCGGCGCGGCGCCGCAAATTCCCCCACCCCGGCCACCGACCTCGGCTGTCGTGACGGCCTCAGCCTGCGAGCCCTACCGCGCCTTCATCGAAGCCCAGCTGCGCCTGCACCGCAACGCTATGGCCATCTACCAGGACCTGGTGGATCTGCACGGCTATGCCGGCGCCTACAACTCGGTCAAGCGCTTTGCGGGCAAGCTGCGCCACCGCGAGCCCGAGCAGTTCGACCGCCTGGCCTTCCTGCCCGGCGAGGAGATGCAGGTCGACTACGGCGAGGGTGCGCTTACGCGCGTGCCCGGCACCGAGCGCTGGCGCAAGCCGCGGCTGTTCGTGGCCACGCTGCGCTACTCGCGCTTCAGCTTCCGCTGTGTGGTCTGGCGCTCCAGCCAGGAGACCTGGGCGCGACTGCACGAGCAGGCCTGGGGTCACTTCGGCGGCAGTTGCCACTACGTCGTGCTCGACAACCTCAAGGAGGGCGTGCTCAAGCCCGACCTGTACGAGCCCGAACTCAACCCGGTCTATGCCGCGGCGCTGAAGCACTACGGCGTGGTGGCCGACCCGGCGCGCGTGCGCGACCCCAACCGCAAGGGCAGCGTGGAGAACGCCATCGGCCACACCCAGGCCACGGCGCTGAAGGGCCGCCGCTTCGAGTCCATCGAAGAGCAGAACACCTTCCTGGAGCACTGGGAGGCCAAGTGGGCGGCCTCGCGCATCCACGGCAGCGAACGCCGCCAGGTGCGAGCCATGTTCGAGGAAGAGAAGCCCCACCTGCGGCCCTTGCCCTTGCTGGGGATGCAGTACTTCACCGAGGCCCAGCGCACCGTGTGCGACGACAGCTGCGTGCGCGTCGATCACAGCAGCTACGCGGCACGCCCGGCGCCCATCGGCAGCCGGGTGCTGGTGCGCGTGTTCGAGCGTCGCATCGAGATCCGCGACCTCAAGACACAGGCCTTGCTGCGCACACACACGCGCGCCGAACGCCCGGGCACGGTGGTGCTGCCCGCCGACGAACGCGTGTTCAACCCCTCGCGCGAGACGCGCCACATCCTGGGCCAGGCCAAGGCCATCGGGGCGGACGCGGCGCGGCTGTGCGAGCTGCTGTTCGCCATCGAGGGCCGTGTCGGCCAGCGCAAGCTGTGGGGCATCGTCAGCCTGGCCGAGCGCTACCCCCGCCGCCTGGTCAACAGCGCCTGCGCGCGGGCCCTGGCCGATGGCATCTACAGCTACCGCCACGTCAAGGCCGCCACCGAGCGGCTGGTCAGCGAGGCACTGGCGGCCATCGACACCGCAGATGCCACGCCGGCGCAGGGCGAGCTCGCTCTGACCCAGGAGCACCCGCTGATCCGCAGCGCCGACGACTACGCAGCGTTGTTCGCGCGCGGCGCCGCACAGCCTGGCACCGACACCGACACCTCGAACACCACCACCACCGAGATCAACACATGACCATGCAAGAGATCGAACGCGCCCTGCGCGAGCTGCGCCTGTCGGGCATCGCCTCCACGCTGGGCACGTGCGTATTTCGGCAAACGTGACCGACGATTTCGGCGAACGTGACCGGTTTGAGGGGTCGGTGCTGAGTTGCGTGGGATGGATTGTAGGAAGTGGCTGTTTGAAGGTGGTTGAGCGGCTCCGTGGTTGACGTTGTCGGAGG
>JAUXVE010000025.1 GCA_030680415.1 Rubrivivax sp. | reverse complement strand
GTTCGAACTGGTCGCCGCCGACATCGGCCAGGGCACCGCGGTGCTGGTGCGCACGCGCCGGCACCTGCTGCTGTACGACGCCGGCCCGCTGTACTCGCCCGAGGCCGACGCTGCCGGCCGCGTCTTGCTGCCGCTGCTGCGCGCGCGCGGCGAGCGCCGCATCGACCTGCTGATGCTCAGCCACCGCGACACCGACCACGTCGTCGACGCCGGCTTTCATCGACGCCGTGCAGCCCCGGGTGGCGGTGGTGCAGGCGGCCTATCGCAGCCGTTTCGGCCACCCGGTGCCGGCCGTCGAAGCACGCTTTCGCGACCGTGGCGTCGCTCTCGAGCGCAGCGACGCCTGTGGCGCCTGGACGCTGACGGCGGCCGGCACGCCGCGCTGCGAACGCCGGTCGGCGCGGCGTTACTGGCATCATCCAGGGCCTGCGGCCACGTCTGCCGCGCGCTGATGCCAGCCCGACCCGGCACCCCCCCGGCACCTGCCGCCGCGCCGTGGCCCGCCAATTGCATGGGATCACCGGTCGGCCAGGCCCGCCCCGGCCTGGCCCCCATCGCCCAGGAGCCTATACGCTGTGTCCATCCACGTCGCGCTGAACCACATCACCCATTACCGCTACGACCGCCGGGTGACACTGTCGCCGCAGGTGGTGCGGCTGCGGCCGGCGCCGCATTGCCGCACGCGCATCCTGAGCTATTCGCTGCGTGTCGAGCCGGCCCAGCACTTCATCAACTGGCAGCAGGACCCGTTCGCCAACCACCTGGCGCGGCTGGTGTTCCCCGAGCCGACGCGCGAGTTCAAGGTCACCGTCGATCTCGTGGCCGAGATGGCGGTGTTCAACCCTTTCGACTTCTTTCTCGAGCCCGAGGCCGAGAGCTTCCCGTTCAGCTATGCCGCCGAGACCGCGCACGACCTCGCGCCCTATCTCGCCAAGCTGCCGCTGGACGCCACGACGCCGCGCTTCAAGGCCTTCGTCGACAGCATCCCGCGCCAGGAGCAGCGCACGATCGACTTCCTGGTCGGCCTCAACCAGCGGCTGCAGCACGACATCAAGTACCTGATCCGCATGGAGCCCGGCGTGCAGACGCCGGAGTTCACGCTGACCAGCGGCAGTGGCTCCTGCCGCGACACCGGTTGGCTGCTGGTGCAGACGCTGCGCCACCTGGGGCTGGCGGCGCGCTTCGTCTCGGGCTACCTGATCCAGCTCAAACCCGACGTGAAGTCGCTCGACGGGCCCTCGGGCGCCGAGGTCGACTTCACCGACCTGCACGCCTGGTGCGAGGTCTACCTGCCCGGCGCCGGCTGGATCGGCCTGGACCCCACGTCGGGCCTGCTCGCCGGCGAAGGCCACATCCCGGTGGCCTGCACGCCCGAGCCGTCCACCGCAGCGCCGGTGAGCGGGGCGGTGGACGAGTGCGAGGTCACTTTCTCGCACCACATGCACGTGTCGGCGACTTGGCAGCGAAGTCCGACACCGCCTGCTTGGTGAACGGGGCCTGCGCGAAGCAGGCCAACACGGGCTGTCCCGCTTCGGTCGTCTGCACTGCGGCGATAAACGGCACCTTGTTCTCCGAGCCGCGCCCGGTCGTGCCCCCTGGCAGCGCGCCCCCGAGGTAGGCGTCGTCGATCTCCACGCGCCCCGTGAGCTGGCGCGAGTCCTCGCGCAGCCGCATGACCTCCATCAGCTTGTGTTTGAGCAGCCAGGCCGTCTTGTAGCAAACGCCCAAGTGGCGCTTGAGCTCGAGGGCCGACACATTGTTCTTGGACTGCGTCAGCAGGTGCATGGCCAGGAACCACCGCGTCAGCTCGAGCTTGGTGTTCTCGAAGATCGTGCCGACGATCAGGCTGCACTGATGGCGACATGCCGAGCACTGAAGATAGAGCAGGCCATCACGCCGGAACGTCGTGTGCCCACCAGCGCGGCATCGTGGGCAGACAAAGCCGTCGGGCCAGCGCGAGGCCATCAGCGCAGCCTCGCATTGATCTTCGTCGCCGTACCTGTCCATGAACTCGGCCATCGACAGCCCTCGCTGGAACTGGACTTTGTTGATTGCCATGGTTCACCTCCTGTTGTGGTGCCGTCATCGTGGCAGACCACTGGCTCACAGAGTGAGCCACTACAGGGGTGGCTGAGGGATGTCACTAATCAGGACGGCTCATGTGCTTGCGCGCCGTGTCCGTGCGGGGTCGAAGAAATCCCGTGCCCTGCGAGTGCAGAGCAAGCGGCAGATAAGAACGCCGCCGCCGGAGTGGCTGGCGCCCGATTGCCCGGCGCCGGTCGGGGCCGAGCGATCGACTACCGGCACTTGATTGACGCCCTCGAACGTAAGCCCCAAGCATGCACCTGCCTGATGCGCCGTGATGCACTGTTCCGTGGCTGTCGCTCCGGCAAACTTGGATCAGATTTCTTCCGGGGTGGCCATCACGGGCACATGCCGCGATCCACGCATCAGCCGGCGACAAGGGGTAGAGCGTCTTGAATTGCGCTGCTCTTGCAGGCAAGTTTTCGTGCGCCGTGCATCGTAGTACGGCCTGGTCCGCGGCCCCCCGGACAGTAGTGGTATTACTTGCTTCTTTTCTTGGCGCGGCGCTGGGCCGGGCCGGATCGGGCAATGTCGGCAACGGTATTCACAGGATGTCGAACCCCCGCCCGTTGGGCAGCCGGTAGCGCGAGAAGTCGCGCACGTCGGTGGTCATGATGGTTGTCACACCCGTGTCTGACGCCAGCCAGACCAGCGATGCGTCGGCCAGATCCATCTCGGTACGGGGCGATTCGGTATATCGCTGCATCAGCGCCACGAAGTCGTCCAGCGCCTCCTGCTGAAACGGGAACACCACCATGGCGCCCGCGCCCACCCAGCGCAAGAAGGTGTACCGCTGAGGCGGAGATAACAGGTAGCTGGCCTCCACCACGCAGGGCCATGTGGTGGACAGCGACCACTGGAGTTCGGCTGCCCGCCGGAACAGATCGGCGTAGTGTGCGGCGCGGGGCTGCTTGACCCCAAACACCGCGACCATGGGGCCAGCGTCAACCAGCACTGCCGCCATGCTTGGCCTTGAGTTTCTTCACGATCGCGGCGCGTGACCCGTCGGAGTCGTAAGGCTGCTCCACCCGCGCAAAGGCTTTTGCCAGAGCCTGATATTCAGGGCGGGCTTCTTCCGCCTTGAGTGCCATCATGAGTTCATAAGGGTTCTTGCGGCCCAAGGCACGCTCAACGGCGTCCACAATGAACTGCGATTTGGTTACACCCTGGCGCTTGGCAGCCTGCTCCAGCTGTTTTTCAAGCAAAGGATCCATGCGAACGGAAACAGCCATGATTCACGCCTGTTGAAATACGGTATTACAGTATAACAACCGAGAAATCAGAAGGCAACAGACCCAGGCGCAGGCGTAGCAGTGCCAGGCTGCGCCTGACAAAGCGGGAGGCACCAGGTCGTCCGCCTTCGCCCTCGCAGACGGGTCGGCGCGCATCTTGAACTTCGCCGCCCGGTGGGTCGCCGCCGGCTTCTACGGCAATGCCACCGAGGTGATGCGCGACGCGATACGCCGCATGCAGGACCTCGCGTCGGTTGCCTATTCGAACCACGAGGATGCGCAAAGCGCCGTCCTCGATGCTGGCAACGATGCGGTAGTCGCCCGTGCGGTACTTCCAGAACTCTCCCAGCTTGGAGCCTTTGAGAGCTTCTCCGATGCTGCGGGGGTCATCCAGCGCGGCAACGCGGCCATGCAAGAAGGCAAGAATGCGTCGCGCGACCTGTGGGTCGAGCTGATCAAGGTTGTTCCGCGCCAGCGTCGACAGCTCAAGTCGCCATGCCATAACGCTTCATCACTTCTTGAAGCGGGACGAGCTGCGAGTGGCCGGAACGGACGGCCTCGAGCTCACGCTCGGCAAGGTAGAGGTCTTCGAGATCATCCAGGTGCTCGCGGATGGCCTCGACCATGTAGAAGGTCTTGCTGCGCCCGGTGCGTTGCGCCAGGTCTTGAAGTCGCGCGGACACGTCATCGGGCAGTCGAATGGACACGGCGCTCATGGCGGCTTTCTCCTGAAGGTTTGTTGCGCTACAAGTATCTCATGGGGCGGGGAGACCCTTCGCGTTCGTGGGTCAGTGCTGCGCATCCCCGCAATTCGTCAACCCGTTCAGTGAAAGCGGCAGCGCCGGCCCGCCCGGCCAGTGCCCGGCCAGCACGCCGAGCTGCAGCGGCGGCAGCACGTTGGCGATGCCGGCGCACCAGGCGGCGATCGAAGGCCGCGCGCGCGGGTCGCCGTCGCTGGGCTGCCACTGCCAGAGCGGCAGCCCGGCCGCGAAGTGCACCGCGTGCTGGCCGCTGCCGCTGGCGATCTCGAGCGCCATGCCTTGCGCCGGCAGCAGGCGCTGCAACTCGGCCAGGATCGGGCCGCGGTTGCGCCCGGCGGCGGGGCTGTGCTGGCGTGGCGGCCAGCGCGTCACGGAACTTCGCCGACTGCGCCTTCGTGATCAGGTACTGCCGCTCGTTGCTGATCATGCCAATTCCTCGAGGTCGATCTGAATGATTCCCTTGGGCCTGCCATCTCGGTCGCGTTGGAAGAAGTCCAGAAACCGAGTTCCCAGTTCGTCGGCCTGGGTCGCCGCGATGAACAGCTCGCCCTCGAACTTGTCCTTCTGCGCTTCGCGCTGGCCCTCGAAGTCAAGCAGCACCGGGTCCAGCGCATCGAAATCCACGCCGTCGCGATCCCAGCAGCCGTCGAAGTCGCCGGGCACCTCCCAACCTTTGATGTCCTTGACCACATGGGACACGGACTGCGCTGCAGCCGCGCGCTTCAGTCGAGTCGTTGACGATGTACAGCTCTCCGTGCATCGGCACGGCGTTCTGAAAACCCGCGGGATTCAGCGTTGAAATCAGTGTCACCTCGACGCGGTGGGCTGGCTCCGAAGGCTTGGTTTCAACGTCAGGCTTTGCTTCATCCATTCCGCGCCATCCTTGCAATCTGAGCCTTAGCCCGAACCTTCCGATGGCCCTTTCTTGGGCCATGTGCTGGACTCGAACCGGCCCACTTCGGAAGAAGTACAGCGACACTAGAGCACCTTGTCGCATCTCTGGCGCTTGCTCCACCAAGGCCTGCATCGTGTCGTAGGAGGGCGCACCGCCGACCGAAGGCGTCTGCACGTCGTACACCATTGCGGGTCACCCGCTGCGCGCCATGTTTGTGCTGAATCAGATCCTGGCGCGGATAATGCACAGGTGAGCGTGGTCACCAACCTTGATGCTTCAACCCACCGTTCCAGCCAAGCAGAGCGGCAGAAACCGTGTCGTTCGCCATCAGCCAGCGCCCGCTTGTCCGGTGACCCCGGGATGAGCGCGGACGCACCTGGTTGGCCACAATGTTCAGCAGCCGCGCCCATCGGCGCCCCCCGGCCCTCTCCCCCGTTGCCGGGGGGAGAGCAGGGATTCCTCCCTCTCCCGCTTGCGGGAGAGGGCTCGGGTGAGGGCGATTCGATCACCGCAAATGCTTGTGCCGAGGCTCATCACCCGTCAGACGGACGCAAGATTGCGCCGATCAGCAGTGCGGAGAAACTCACAATGAGGCGGCGCCTTTGATCAAGGCCCTAGTGGAAGATTCGCCCGTGGTACGAGAATTTCTCGTCCACATTCTCGGCGCCGACCCCGGCATCCGTGTCGTCGGGACGGCGCACGACGGCGAGGAAGCAATCGAAGCCATCGCACGCCGGCAGCCCGACGTGGTCACGATGGACATCCACATGCCGAAGATGAACGGCCTGGACGCCACGCGGCTGATCATGGAGACCTGCCCCACGCCCATCGTCATCGTCAGCGGGAGCACCGACCCGCGGGAGATGGCGACCACGTTTCAGGCCATCGAGGCGGGCGCCCTGGCGGGCCTCCTGGCCGGGATGGCGCCCGACGCAGCCGGAGAGTTGAAGCTCCTGAAGGACATGGGCGCCTTCACCATTGCCCAGGACCGGGAGACTTCGGCCGGCCACGGCATGCCGGGCGAGGCGATCAAGCTCGATGCGGCGACGCTGCTTCTCCCCCCGGAGAAAATTGCCGCGACGCTGGCGAATCTGGCGCACCACAGAGGCAACACGAAGCGCGATCCATGAACTCCGCAAAGAACGCAAACAGCGGCGTGAAAATACTCATTGCCGAGGACAGCCCCGAGCCAAGGGCAACTGAAACGCGACCCAGTGGTGCGCATTGTGCGCCACGCCCTCGCAAGCGCGCGGGGGAAGCGCTGCGAGAAAGCGAGCAGCGCTACCACCGTCTGGTGGAAATGTCGCCGGATCCGATCTTCGTCCACAGCGAAGGCGAGTTTGTAATGGTGAACGACGCGGCGGTGAAGCTGCTGGGCGCAAGCGGATCGGAACAGCTGATCGGAAAGCCGATCGTGGACTTCGTCCATCCGAAGGATCTGGGAGCCGTCCAGGAGGGCGACCACAAGCCTGCCGCGCAGGGCGGGAGCGCGCCGTTCGTCAAGCTCAAGCTGATCCGGATCGGCGGCACGGTGGTCCATGTCGAACTCGCGGCAAACATCTGCGGCTACCGCGGCAAGCCGGCGGTTCAACTGCTGGTACGCGATGTCACCGAACGCAAACGGCTGGAATCCCGGCTGAGTTATCTGGCGCAATACGACGTGCTGACGGAACTGCCCAATCGCCGCCAGTTTCATGATCGCCTGGGCGGGGCGATGGCGCGGGCAAGCCGCAACAAGCAACTGGTGGGAGTCATGTTTCTCGGTCTGGACCGCTTCCAGACGGTGAACGCGACACTGGGGCAGGGGGTTGGCGACTTCGTACTCAAGCAAATGGCTGAGCGCCTCAAGCACTGCGTGCGCAAGAGCGACACGGTTGCCCGCGTGGGCGGAGACGAGTTCTCGGTGATCCTGGAGGGGTTGGTCGAAAAACAGGGGGCGGCCGTGGTGGCGCAACGGGGACTGGAGTCGCTGTCGCAGCCGGTGCTGCTCGACGGCGGCCCGGAGGTCCGGTTGACGGCCAGCATCGGCATCACCGTGTTCTCGATCGACGCCCATGAGCTCGACGCATTGCTGCGAAACGCCGACGTGGCGATGTATTACGCCAAGGAGCGCGGGCGCAACAACTACCAGTTTTATTCCCCCGACCTGGACACCCGGACCCGCCGCGACGAACTGCGGCGAGCCGAGATCGAGCACAGGCTGGCGCGCCTGACCCCGCGCGAGCGCGAAGTGCTGGATCTGCTGGTTGCCGGCAAAGCCAACAAGATGGTGGCCTATTTGTTGGGCACAAGCACCAGGACGATCGAGAACCACCGCGCCAGGATCATGGACAAGATGCAGGCCGATTCCCTGCCGGAACTGGTGCGCATGAGGCTCGATTTGAGCGCCTGATCCGACCGCCTGCCTTACTTTCCGCAGGTCGGCAGACGCATTTGCGCGCAATTTCCTGACTGTGATGGACGGGGTACTAGAACGCGCTGGCTGGGACGCTAAGGAGCGCGAGCACCTGACGCTGCAACTCCGTGAGCTTGAGCTCGAAGAGCTT
>JAUXVE010000024.1 GCA_030680415.1 Rubrivivax sp. | reverse complement strand
TTATGCGGCACCCCCTCAAGGCGAGCAGCGCAGGGGAGTCGGTGCGCAGCACCGACCGCCACAGTCAGCGCCCCCGCCGGGCACCGCCTGCCGCGACCGGCGCAAAACGTCGAGCGCAGAAAGCGCACACCCGGCAAGGTCCGCAACGGGCCGAAACCAGTCATCGAGCGCGGGCCATGCTGACGCACAAGATTCATCCTGGGCCCAGCGACGCGGTCCATTGCGGCGCCAGCCCTTGCGCCACCCACCACAGGCCGGCGGCGGCCAGCAGCACGGCAAAGCTGCGCCGGCCCGGCAGCCAGGCGCTGGCAGCGGCAAAGCGTTTCATCATCGCGCCGGCCGCTGCGGGCATGGCGCCGGCCACCAGCAGCAAGGCGCTGTGGCCGATGCCGTAGGCCAGCAGCAGTGCCGCGCCCCACCACATCGAGGCGCCGAAAGCGCTGCCCGAGCTGGCCAGCGCCAGCGCGGCGGCCAGCGCGGGCGTGGCGCAGGGGCTCATCACGGTACCGATCAGCGCGCCCAGCAGCGCCGCACCCCACAGGCCCGAGCGTGCCAGGCGGCGCTCCAGCGCCGCCGGCAGCCGCACGCCGCAGGCCGCGGCCTGCGAACGCCACAGCCACACCGCGGCGGCGATCACCAGCAGCCCCACCGCCACCGACCACGGGCCCGGCAGCGTGCCCAGCAACAAGCCCAGCCGGGCGGCTGCCAGGCCCATGGCCAGCAGCGCTGCGTTCATGCCGACCACGAAGGCCAGCGCCAGCATCCAGGCGCGGCGCGGCGTGATGGCCTGGCCGCCGACGTAGCCCACCGCCACCGGCACCGCGGCCAGCACGCAGGGCGACGCCGATGTCAGCACGCCGCCGACGAAGGCCGCGACCAGCCCTTCGGCGCCGGTCATCATCGTGCACCGCCTTGCAGCCGCGCCAGGATCTCTGCGCCCGAGATCGTGCCCATGTGGCGGCCGATCTCGCGGCCGCTGGCGTCGAAGAACACCTGTGTGGGCATGAGCTGGACGCCGTAACGCTGGATGTAGCCGCCCGCGCGCTGCGCGATGAGGTCGACCTCGACCACCGCGATGCGCTCGCCGTGTTCGCGCCGCAGCGCCTCGAGCACGGGCTTCATCTCGCGGCACGAGGCGCAGGCGTTGGCGCCAAATTCGGCCACCGTGGGCTTGCCGGCCTGCAGCGCGACCTGCACCACGTCCTGCACCACGTCCTGCACCGGCGCGGCGGCCGTCGCTGCCGGGGCCGGCTGCGACAGCTGGACCCAGGCCGTCATCAGCCCGCCGGCCACCAGCAGCGTGCCGGCAGCCACCCAGGCCAGGGTCTGCGATCTCATGACCATGCTCCCTTCTTCAGCAGCAGCCGCCGGCGGCGACGATGCCCGCGGGCACCGAACCGCGGATCGGGAAACCCCTGCGCGCCCACTTCGCCAGCCCGCCCTCCATGTTGGCCACCCGGGTGTAGCCCTGGAGCATGAGGAAGTAGGTGGCGCGCAGGCTGCGCGGGCCACTGCTGCACGCCAGCACGAGCAGGCGCTCGCGTGGCAGTTCCTCGTAGCGCTGCTCGATCTCGGACAGCGGCATCAGCACCACGCCGGCGACGTCGAAGGCGGTGGTCGCGACCTCGCTTAGTTCGCGCACGTCGACCAGCAGCGCGCCTTCGGCCAGCAACCGGCGCGTGGTGGTGGGGCAGACCTCGCGGGCGGTGGGCAGTTCGGCGCGGGCGTTCATGTCGGGCTCCTTGCAGGGCTCTCCGGCGATTCGTTCGCAGGCGGTTCGGCGGGCTGGAACAGCAGCTGCTGCATGTGTTCACGCTCGGCCGCCGTCGGCCAGCCGGCCTCGGGCGGTGCCTCGACCCACTCGACCTGGCCGCTGGCGTCGACACGGGCCACGCCGTAGGTTTCGTTGACGATGGCCGCGGGCTCGCCGCCCTGCAACCGCACATACCAGTCGGCCAGTCGCAGCGTGCGGCCGGCCAGCGTGGGCGCACTGGCCTCGTGGCGGACCAGCGCCACGTACAGCGCATGCGGCACCGGGTGCACGTCGCCGCCTTCGCCGAGCAGGAAGACGTACGAGGCGTGATCGCCGTCGACGTGGCGCAGCGCGTGGCCCGACGCGTCGACCGTGCTGTACACGGGCGCGAAACCGCCGCCGGGGGTGCGGAAGTTGGTCGTCTGGCCCTGGTACAGGCGGGCGGCGACCCACTGCACTTCGCCGGCGTAGGCGTAGGCGCGCAGGTCGAACTTCATCGCCGTTGCCGTGCCCTGGGCGCCGTCGCCGCCGTCGGCGGTGATGCGGCGCTCGCCCGGCGGCACCAGCGCCTGCGCCACGTAGTCGCCGGCCAGGATCTCCTGCCAGACGCGCCTGGTGAGCTTGTCGCCACGGTACGCGGCGCGGCTGCCGTAGCCGGCCATCGGCTTGAAGAACAGGCCGCGCCGCGCCGCCCACAGGCGCTCGCCGGCGGCCGCGGTCACGACTTCGGTGTGCGGCACGTGCTGCAACAGCAAGTCGCGCGTGGCCTGCGGCACGCCCAGCGCGGCCAGGCGCGCGTCGTCGCTGAACAGTGCCAGCAGGCGCTTGTCGGCATGCAGCGCATGCGACTGCGGGTGCGGCGTCAGCACCACGCGCTGCTGCAGCCAGGCCTCGCGCAGCGCGGCGCTGGCGATTTGTTCCAGGTAGAAGTCGGTAAGCCGGTTGTAGACGAGGTCGATCGCCAGCTCGTCGTGCCACAGCGCGCCGTCGCGCCACTGCAGCGCCGACGGGTCGACGATCACGGCCTGCAGGCCGTGGCGCTGGAACAGCCGCGCGAAAAGCAGGAATTCGGGGTACAGGTACTGCGCCTCGGGGTTCTCGTCGACGATGGCAATGCTGCGCAGCGGCGTGCCGCGCCCGGCCAGCCGCCACTCGTGGCGGAACATGTCCACCAGCCGCTGCTCGAAGGCCGCCACGTTGGCCAGCGTGGGCACCATCGCGTCCATCGCCGTGCAGCAGCTGCGCTGCGCGCGCGCCAGTACGGCGTTGAGCATGGCGCCGCCGGCGTTGGTGTTGATCTCGATCAGGCCCAGCCGGCCCGGCGCGAGGTGGAAGTCGTAGCCGAAGAAGACGCCGCGCGGGCCACGGCCCGCATCACGCGGCACGCGGGCCACCGCGGGCGTACTCGCGAGCACCTGCTCGCGGTAGGCCGGCAGCGCCACCACCGATTCGACGGCCCGCACCACCTGCGCGATGCGCTGCAGCTGCGGCGCGGCCACGAAAACCGGTTGCGCCGCGAACAGCGACGGGCAGCGCTCGTGCACCAGCGCCGCCAGCCCCGGCTGCCCGAGCTCGGCGTCGAGCGCGTGCGCCAGCGCTTCGCGGTCGAGGCTGAAGCAGAAGCAGTCGCTGTTGAGCTGCTCGATCGGCGTGGCGCGCGCAGCGGGCACTGGCGCTGGCGCTGGCGTGGCAAGCTTCATGGCGTCGTGCGGCAGGGTGGACAGGCGGCGCGGCGTCAAGCCGCGGCCAGCCATTTTTCGATCTTGTCGCGGCTGGGTATGCCGCCGGCGTGCACCACCTTGCCGTCGATCACGACGCCGGGCGTGCTCATGACGCCGTAGGCCATGATGTCGCGCAGCTCCTCGATCTTGCTCAGCGTGAAGGGCCCGCCCTTGGCTTGTGCCATCTGTTCGATGAGGGCGATGGTGGCCTTGCAGTTGGCGCAGCCGGTGCCCAGTACCTTGATGTCCATGGTTTGCTCCTGGAGGGTTGGAGTGCCTTACTCGCGTTCGAGCTCGAGATAGGTGCGGCTGGCGTTGCCGGGCATCAGCTCGGCGGCGTTGAGCAGCCGCACGAAGGGTGCGGCGTCGAAGGACCTGACCGCCGCGCTCACGTCGACGCCGTCGTCGACGGCCTTCTTCATGTGCGCGCGCAGTGCGAGCAGATAGGCCTGGGTGTCGGCCTGCGCAGTGGCCAAGGCGGTGACCTTGCCGTGGCCGGGCACCAGCACCCGGGGCTCGAGCTGCTCGATGACGGCGAAGGTGTCGAGCCAGCGTTTGGTACTGCTGACGGGCAGCACACCCAGCATGCGGTCGACATAGACCACGTCGCCGGTGAACAGCACGCTCTTGTGCGGCAGCCAGACCATGGTGTCGCCCGGGGTGTGTGCGCCGCCGCGGTGCTTGAATTCGAACACCACGCCGCCGAGCTCGAGCCGCGCGTCGTTGCCGGAGAGCCAGCGCGTCGGCAACGTCGGCACCGTGCCGTCGGCCTTGGCGCCCAGCGTGGCCTGCAGGCCGACGAGGTGGTCGTTGCCGCGGTTGTTCATGTCGGCCTGCGCGTCGGCGTGCGCGATGATCTCGGCGCCCTGGGCCTTGAAGTAGCCATTGCCGAGCCAGCGGTGGTCCTGGCCGCCGGTGTTGAAGACCCATTTCACGGGCTGCGGCGTCACCGCCTTCACCGCTTCATGGATCTGCCGCGCGCTCTGGAAGGTGGCGCCGCTGTCGATCAGCAGCGCACCAGCCGGCGTCACCACCAGGCCGATGTTGGCGTTCAGGCCTTCGTTCTCCGGCGTGCGCGGGCCCTTGTCGCCGACGTGCACATAGACACCGTCGGCCGCGCGCTGGAAGCGCACTTCCACGGCCTGCGCGGCCAACGCGGCAATGGCCAGTGCCGCAAGAAGAAGCGGCCTCGTGGCACGGCTGACGGTCATGGAAGTCTCCAGGCGTTGAATGTCGAGACCAGTCGGCGCGGTCACAGCACCGTATTGAACACGAATCCCACGATCAGGATGCCGGTGGCGACGACGCCCACGAAGGTGGCGATCAGCCGCACCTTCAGCACCTTGCGCAGGATGATCATTTCGGGCAGCGAGAGCGCGATCACGCTCATCATGAAGGCCAGCACCGTGCCCAATGCTGCGCCCTTGGCCAGCAGCGCCTGCACGATGGGGATCACGCCCGCCGCGTTGGTGTACATCGGCACGCCGAGCAGCACCGCCGCCGGCACCGACCACCAGGCGTCACGGCCCATGATCGAGGCCATGAAGGCCTGCGGCACCCAGCCGTGGATGACGGCACCGATGGTGATGCCGGCCAGGATGTAGGGCCAGACCTTGCCGACGATCTCGCGCACGCTGCCGAAGCCGGAGGCTATGCGCTCGGACAGCGTCAGCCGGACATCGTCGGCCGTCGCGGAAACCTTGGGCATCTCGCGCACCCAGTCTTCCAGGTGGCGTTCCATCTTGAGCCGGCCGATGATCCAGCCGGCGACGATGGCTACCGTGAGACCCAGGCACAGGTAGAGCGCGGCGACCTTCCATCCGAAGAGGCCGAACAGCAGCGCCAGCGCCACTTCGTTGACCATCGGCGCGGAGATCAGGAAGGAGAAGGTCACCCCCAATGGCACGCCTGCCTGCACGAAGCCGATGAACAGCGGCACCGCCGAGCACGAACAGAACGGCGTCACGATGCCCAGGCTGGCCGCCATCACGTTGGCCACGCCTTCGGTCTTGCCCGCCAGCAGGGCGCGGGTGTGTTCGGGCGTGAAGTACGAGTTGACCATGCCCATGACGAACACCACCAGGGTTAGCAGCATCAGCACCTTGGGCGTGTCGTACAGGAAGAACTGCAACGCGCCACCGAGGTGGCTTTCGCGGTCCACGGGCAGGGCCGCCACCAGGGCCTCCGAGGCCGGGGCCAGCGACTGGTACAGCAGCCACCAGGCGGCGGCGGCCACGAGCAGGAAGCCCCGCGGGTAATGCTGGGGCAATAACAGGGTGCGCTGCGACAGGGACAGTTCGGTCATTTCTCCGCCTATGCCAGTGAAGACGAAGAACGGCCAAAAAGGATGCAGACGAATCCGGTCGGGGGTGGTCCAGGATCAGTCCCACACCGGTACCGCGCATTGCGCAGAGCGCCGCCGCAGCAGCTCGGGGAAGTCGCGTACCGACTCGCGCATCACCGCCGAATCGCCTTTGTGGCAGGTCAGGCAGGACCCCACCGTGAGGATGCGTCGCTGCTCGGCCACCGTGAACGGCCGCGCACCGGCCTGCGTCGAAACCATGCCGGAGCGTTCGGCCAGGAAGCCGGTCCAGGCGTCTTCGGGCAGGCCGTCGTGCGGCGAGGCGGGCTGGGCCGGCGTGAAGCGCCATGCGCCGGCGCGGCCCGTGTGGCCGGTTTGGCCTGTTTGGCCCGTTTGGCCGCCGCTGCCGTGCGCCACAGCCGCCTTGGCAGGCGGATCTGCCACCGTGAAGCGCAGCGTGCCCTTGCCGTAACCCAGCGCCACCGGGTCGTTGTGGCAGGACTCACAGGCGCGCACCTGGCGCTGGGTGGTGTGCGCCGCCGTGGGCGCGAACAGGCGCCGGAAGACGGTGTCGGGCGGCCGGCCCGCCTGCAGGTTGCGGTCGATGGTGAGGATCATGCCGGGCACGAAGGTGTCCACCGTCTCGCCGCCGCGCTCGCCCCGGCCCGAGGCGATGCGCACACCCAGCGCAGGTGGCCCCGATTCGAATTCGACCGAGCTTTCCATCCACTCGCCTTGCACGAACCTCGCGGCCAGGTGGTCATGGCCCTCGGACTTGGGGTCGAAGGCGGTATGGCAACTGGTGCACTGCGGTGCCCAGGCGGTGTGGCAACTGGAGCAGCTCAGGCGCTGGTGCCCATTGGCCGGCCCGCCGCCCTGCGCGCAGATCGCGGCCTGCGGCTTCAGCGGCGCCGGCTGGCCCGTGGCCTTGCGTCGCAGTTGGCCACGGCCCTGGGCATCGACGGTGACGTTGAGCAGCGTGTCGCCGCTGCGCGTGGCGCCCACGCGTTCGCCGGGCGGGATCGTCCAGCCGCGCAGCGTCAGGATCTTGCGCGATTCGGGGTCGATGGCCGAGGCATCCAGCGAGTTCAGCGGGGCGCCGGCAGGTGCGTGACAGTCCTCGCAGCGCACGCGCAGGGCCTGCGCCTTGTGCGCCACGGCCTGGCCGCTGCCCATGACTTCCAGCGCCGTGTGGCAGTCGATGCAGTCCAGTCCGGCCGTGTGGTGCACGTCGGCACTCTTGCGCACGAAGAAACGGGTGTCGTCCAGCTGGCGGTACTGCGCCGGGTTGGCATCCAGTTCGGCCACGCTGGGGTCGTGGCGCAGCTCGTGCCAGCCCTCAAAGCTGGTGGCGATGCGGCTGCTGCGGCTGTGGCAGCCGAAGCAGTGGCTGCCATCGGCCTGCACGCTCAAGCGCGGGTGCACCTTGGGGAAGGGCCTGCCCGACGGCGGCGGCGGCACGGGCGGGCTGCCGTCTTCGTTCCAGTCCGGCACTTCGGGAACGTAGGCGGCCAGCGCGGCGTCGGCTGCGGGGCTGTACTTCAGGTGGCAGGCGTTGCAGCCGCCACCGCGCGACTCCTGCGTGATCGGCCCCCACAGGGTCTTGGGCTGGCCCAGGTGGCAGCCCACGCAGAGCTGGCGCAGGTGGCTGTCGGCAGCGCTGTGGCCGAGGTCGCGTACGTGGGGCGGCGCCGCTGCGCCGTGGCCGGCAACGCCGTCCTCGCCGAAGACCTTGCGGTTGGTGGCGATGACGCCGGCGAAAGTGGCCATGATCGAGCGCTCGACGCGCGGCACCACATCGGCATGGCAGGCCGACTGCCCGCAGGTGCGCCCGGCGTCGGCGATGTTGCCCGGCACCAGCACCATGCCGGCGTGCGCGCGGCGCTGGTCCAGCGTGAAGATGTTGCCCAGATGGCAGCTGGCGCAACCGATGCCCTGCGGCTGGTGCGCCGGGCTGAAGCCGCTCATCTCGGCGTGGCAGGTCATGCAGCCTTCGGGGCGGCCCAGGATCAGGGGCAGCGTGGCCGTGCCGGCGTCGATGCCGGCGCGCGTCAGCGCCGGCCCCGCGTGCAGGTCGCCCGGCCCCGCAGGCCAGGCAGGGCCTGCGGGCCGCAGGCTCCAGTTTTCGCCGCGCACGAAGAGCACCACCACGCACAGCACGAAGTAGCCGGCCACCGCGGCGAACAGGCCGCGCTTGGTGCGCGTTGCCGCCCGCGGCGTCCAGCGCGGGATCGACCACACGAACACCAGCGCCGCGGTCAGCAGGCCCACCACCAGCAGCGGCCAGGGCGTCCAGTGCAGCCCTTCCTGCAGGCCCAGGAAGTACCAGGGCCCCTTGATCACCGGATCCAGGGCGTCGTGCAGCCCGGGCGACACCAGCAGGGCCAGCACGCCGGCGCCCAGCGTTGCCGCCAGCATGGCGCGTGCACCGCCCCACACGCGACGGGCGTGATCGATGATGACCAGCCAGACGATCAGGGTGGCCGTTGCGGCGTGGTGCAGGTAGACCACCTGCAGGGCGCCTTCGTCGGGACCGAACAGGAAGGTCTCCAGCAGCGGGCCGGCCAGCGGCACCAGCCTGACGATTTCCTCGAAGATGCGGCGCGCCTGCTGCGCGTCGGCGTCGGCGCGCAGCAGGAAGCCGGAGAGCATCAGGAAGGCCAGCACCGGCAGGCTGGCCACCAGGCGCAGCCAGACGCCGGGCGCCACGCGCACTTCCGTGCCGCGGCGCAGGTGGTCCCAGCCGTGCAGCACGGTCAGCACCAGAAAGGCCTGCGCCGTCCAGTAGTGCAGGTTGCGCAGATAGGTGGCGCCGGGGTTGGCCAGCAGCCACTCACCGATGGAGCGGACGCCGTCGCGGGCGTCGAAGCCCGCCGCCAGCAGCACGCCGCTGACGGCACACAGCACGAAGGCGGCCAGCGCCGCGTCACCGAATGTCACGCGCCACAGCGACGTGAGCCGGTGCGCCGCGCCTTGCGGGCCCGCCCCGCGTTCAGCCGGCCTCAACCGTCCATCCCCCGGTCTGGGCGTCGGCGATCACGCGCAGCGGTTGCAGTGGTCGCGTGGCCGGGCCGGCCAGCACATCGCCTTCGGCGTCGAAGCGCGAGCCATGGCAGGGGCAGACGACGACACCGTCGACGACGCGGTCCAGCCGGCACCCGAGGTGCGTGCAGCGTGCGGCCCAGGCCTGCACCGTGCCGTCGGTGCGGCGGTGCACGATCGCCGTACCGGACACGCTCAGGCCCTGCGGCAACTCGGCCGGCAGGGCCAGGGGGGCAGGCAGGCGCTGTTCACGCAGGCGGTCGAGCATGGCGCCCAGCGGCCACAGCAGCGGCGCCAGGAGCAGGGCACGCAACACATCCTTGCGCCTCTTGTCGCGACGGTGGGTCAGCATGCGTGGCGCCTTGTCAGTGACCATGAACACGCCGGGCGACCTGCGTCGCCCGTCAACGGAACTGCGAGCGACGACCCTGCGCCGCAGGACCCCACTCGCGCGGGTCATGGGGCAAGGCGGCGTCGATCAGCAGCCCTCGGCCTTCTTGAGCGTCTTGCTCAGGTTCGTGCCACCGGCATTGTCGTAGCTCAGACGGACCTGGTCGCCCGCGGCGATGCCCTTGCCGGCGATCTTGTCGAGGGTCGCCTTGTCCTTCACGGTCACGGCGACTTCAGCGCCATCCTTGACGTTGGTCAGCTTGACGACGGCGGACTGACCGTCGGGCGCCATCTGTACGGCGGCAACCTTGGCGATCATCTTGATGTCGGCAGCCGAGGCCGCCGGCGCCAGAGCCACGACGGAAATGACCAGGGCCGCGGCTGCGGCAAACTTGCTCAGGGTACGCATGAATGAATCCTTCGGGAGTGAATGCCGCGCACCTTGGTGCGCGAACCTGGCCCGACCGTGTCGCGCCAGGTCTGGTCCAGCGTCTTCATGGCCCTCGGCTGGCATGGCCACCTGCACTACTTGACCACCGGCCCCTTGGGTCCGAACATGACTTCCGCATCCAGGAACGCGAAGCGCTTCATGTCCATCTTGCAGTCGTCCTTCAAGCCGAAGTACATCTCGCCGGCCCTGGCCCCGGTGGCGCAGACAAACACCACGAAGCCGTCTTTTGGAAGCTTGGCAATGGTGGCCGGACAGCCTTCCGAATAGATCTCGTTGATGGAAACATGTTTCGAACCCGCAAAGTTGCCGGCCGCGAATTCGAAATTGGTTCTCACGTCGACGAGAGAGACGTTGGCCGCTTTGTCAGCCACGATCTTGTTGAAGAAGGCCTTGTCGATCGCTCCCTCGTCCTTGGCCATCTTGAGCGCGCTGACGGTGTTCGCCGCAGGCGTGACTTTGGTCTGAGCGGGGGCGACCGCCTTCTGAGCGCAACCGAAGTTGAAGGCCAGGAATACGACGGCCAGCGATGTCAGCATGAATCGTTTCATTTGGTTTCTCCCGGTCATTGAATTTCGGCGATATCACCATTGAAGATGGCCGTCTTCTTGTACCCGGTGTTATAGGCCTTGGCTGCAGCTGCATAATTGGCCTTGGCATTGGCCTTTTCGCCAACAACAATGACCGCCTTGTTCTTTTCAATGCTGGAAGCCAGGAATCGGCTCAGGTCGGGGTCCTCCTTCAGGCTGACAACGAGCGCACCATTGCCGACGCTCTTCCTGGCTCCCTTGGCGGTGACCTCGAAATAGTTCTTCTCGAAGAAGACCGGCCCTTTGACGAAGGCCTTCAGGTTGGTATAGCCCTTCTCCTTTAGCTGCTTGATGTTGTTGATGCTCATCGGACAAGGCCGGCCGATGCCGAGAAAGATCTCGGCGTCCTTGGCGATATTGAGTTTCTCGAACTCCGGATAAAGAAGCTGCTGATTAGCCCCCAAACTCAGATACTAATACTTGGATAATGGAAGTAATATCTGCTGCTGATCATGTTAATTGGAAAATCCCGGAACTGGTATTGATTAGAGTGGCTTCCGGGACCTTCGCACTACTTTTTGATGGCGA
>JAUXVE010000014.1 GCA_030680415.1 Rubrivivax sp. | reverse complement strand
GACGCCAGGGCCCGACGGCAGAAAATGTACACCGTACCTGCCGGCGGGCCCTGGTGGCCCGCCGTTGGCGCTCCGCTTGAGCGAGGGGTTAGGCAGCGCTGTGCTGAACGGACCCAGACGGGAGGCCTGCCAAGGCCTTGTCACTCCTGGTGGCCCGCTACAGTCGCCTCCCGCTCCGCGCTGCCGAACATCGCGGTGCACGTATTCAAGCCGCCGCCGCTGACGACCAAGGAGGCCCAGCTGAACTGTGGCAGCGGTGGCCCGACGAACTGACTGAAAACCCGACCCGCCTACGCAGTTCACTGGTCCGATGTGGCAGGGTGGCTCCCTGTAATTGTCGGTAGTTAGCGCACCGGGCAGGGCCTGGCCGGACAGTGTCATGGTGACTGTCTCGGGCTTCCCCTGGCCAACACCTCGAAGCGGGAGATCCCTGCCTTGTGGCAACAGATGGCTGGCTGTTCGCGGCCCTGCCGTCTCGTGGCTGTTTAGCTCGCGCCGACAGGCGCTGACTTTGCTGGAGTACTGCACGGCTTGTTCTGCGCTGCCTAACGTTCGAGCTAACCTGCGCCTTGCGGCAGGTTGAGCGAGGGGTTAGGCGGCGCCGCGAGCCGGGTGACGGGCGCTCCTTATCTGCGAGCTTTCCGGTCACGTACTTGTGCAGCACGCTGGCGATGAGCGTCTGATACGGCATGCCCTCTTCAAGCGCCTTGGCCTGAATATCGAGCAGATCCACCGATGACAAACGGATGTTCACCCGCTTGTCCTTAATCGCCGTTGCCCGGGCTGCGGCGCGCAAGCGTTGCAGTTCAGCCTTGCTGGCAGTCGGCTTCAACTTGCCCGACTCGTAAGCCTCAAGAATTTGGAGTTCGTATGGATCGAGCTTAGACATCATCAGACTCCTTGGAGATCAAGTCGCGTGTGGCCTTCCGGCTGGGGATGATGGTCTTGAGGAAGAAGTGATCCTCTTCCTCAACGTACGGCACCAAGTACGCGTACCCGGCAACCCCCACGACCATGACCTTCTGCCGCGGGTACTTTGATGCGTTCGGGTGTGGCACGACTTCGAGCAGCGTCCCCGCTTCGACGGCGACGGTGATCTCCTCGAAAGATATGCCTCGCTCGTGCTTGAGCAACTCGTTCTTCTCAGTCGACCACCGGAACGGCTTCATGGGCCGGGATTGTAGCAAAGCGTGTGCCTTCTGTCTTCATTGATGCAGCGACGCGCTGCAGGGCTTGTTTGCGACGCCTAACGTTTGAGCTAAGCGGGCGACTACGGCAGGACGCCAGGCCCGGGCTGGCGAAAATGTACCGCGTACCGCCAGACCGGGCCTGGTGGCCTGCCGTTGGCGCTCCGCTTGAGCGAAGGGTTAGGCGGCACTGCACGCGGCCTTACGGTAGAAGACGAACCCGGCGAACTGCAGTGATTCAGTGGATGGACCTATGAGATACCGGATTGTTCGTGTTGCTGGATCATAGGCGGTCGGTACCGCGGTCCTTCCGCTGCCCTGCGCTTCAATGGCG
>JAUXVE010000013.1 GCA_030680415.1 Rubrivivax sp. | reverse complement strand
CGGCGGGCAGGACACCAAGGCGATCCAGATCGACCCCAACGGCATCGTGGAAAGCTTCCAGATGAACGACCGTTGCGCTGCCGGTTGCGGCCGTTACCTGGGCTACATCGCCGACGAGATGAACATGGGTCTGCACGAGCTGGGGCCACTGGCCATGAAGTCGACCAAGACCATCCGCATCAACTCCACCTGCACCGTGTTTGCCGGCGCCGAGCTGCGTGACCGCCTGAGCCTGGGCGACAAGCGCGAGGACATCATGGCCGGCCTGCACCGCGCCATCATCCTGCGCGCCATGTCGATCCTGGCACGTTCGGGTGGCATTCGGGACCAGTTCACCTTCACCGGCGGCGTGGCCAAGAACGAGGCGGCCGTGAAGTCGCTGAAGGAATTGATCAAGGAGAACTACGGCGACGTGACGCTCAACATCGACCCCGATTCGATCTACACCGGCGCTTTGGGCGGTGCCACCTTCGCCTGGCGCGCCGTGGTCGAAGAGGGCAAGTCGATCGAGGCACGTGTCTGAGGAACGAGCATGATCCACACCATCGGTATCGACATCGGCTCCGGCGCCGTCAAGTCCGTTCTCTTCCGCCACGGCGATGGCGGGCCCGACAGCGCTCCGCGCTGGCTGGCCAAGCGCTGCGAG
The DNA here is from genome assembly GCA_030680415.1 of Rubrivivax sp. Classification (GTDB taxonomy): domain Bacteria; phylum Pseudomonadota; class Gammaproteobacteria; order Burkholderiales; family Burkholderiaceae_C; genus Rubrivivax. The sequence continues at coordinate 16,079 of JAUXVE010000013.1, read as the reverse complement.
CGCATCCGCAGCCGCGACCCGATGGCCTTGGCCCGGCAGGGCTACGACGACGTGCTGGCCGACGCCGGGCTGGAGGCCTCGGACATCGACTACACGGCCACCACCGGCGAGGGCGAGAACGTCAAGTTCGCCACCGGGCACTTCTACTCGATGACCACGCACGCCCGCGGCGGCGTGTTCCTCGAGCCGAGCGCACGCGCGGTGGTCGACATCGGCGCCCTGAACGGGCGCGCGATCTACATCGACGAGCGCGGCAAGGTGCTGTCGTACAAGATGACGAGCCAGTGTGCTTCGGGCTCGGGCCAGTTCCTGGAGAACATCGCGCGCTACCTGGGCGTGGCGGTGGAGGAGATCGGCCCGCTGTCGCAGAGTTCGAAAGAGCCCGAGAAGGTGAGCTCGATCTGCGCCGTGCTGGCCGAGACCGACGTCATCAACATGGTCAGCCGCGGCATCGCCACGCCCGACATCCTCAAGGGCATCCACCTGTCGATGGCCTCGCGCATCGTCAAGCTGCTCAAGGTCACCGGCGTCAAGACCGGCACCGCGCTGCTCACCGGTGGCCTGGCGCTGGACAGCGGGCTGCTGGCCGCGATCCAGGAGGAAATGGTCAACGAGAAGGTCGCCGTGACGGCCGTCTCGCACCCCGACTCGATCTATGCCGGCGCCATCGGCGCGGCGCTGTGGGGCGCCTTCCGCCACGGCAAACTGCGCCAGCTCGAGACCACGGCTGCGGTCTGAGCTGCATCGCGGATGCGCCACCGCCGCTGCGCCAGGCGTGAGGCTCACGGTGGCCGGCGTGCGATCACGGTCGAGAAGCACTTGCGCAGGCCGCGCGGGGCGTCGAACGTCTGCTCGGCGGCGTGCAGCAGGGTCCACCCGGCGAAGGCGCGCGCGAGCTCGTCGCGACCGAACAGGCAATGCTGAACGGGGTCGAACATGTCCGGGTAGGTCGTGCCCTCGATCAACACGTTGACCACTGCCACGCCGCCGGGCCGCACCGCGGCCTGCAACCGTGTCAGTTGACGCCGTGCGTCCGGACAGGCGAAGAACATCAGCAGCCCGATCGAGACCACGGCGTCGAAGGCCTGCGGCGGTGGCTGGTGGTCACGCAGGTCGGCCTGCTTGGCCGTGATCGGCAGGCCGCGCGCCATGGCCAGCGCTCTCAGGTGTGCGATGGCCGCTGCGCTGCCGTCCAGCGCCAACACCGTGCAGCCAGGCTGGGCGGCGGCGACAGCGAGCGTGCCCAGGCCGCAGCCGCAGTCGAGCACATGGCCGCTCAGGAACGGCAGCGCTGCCTGTTCGAAGGGGTTGAGCTGCAGCTCGCCAGCAGCCAGCTGGCGTTCGAACTGCGCGTCGAAGAAGCGGACGCTGGCGCTGGGCTCCATGCGCGTCAGTGTAGGCCGCCCGCGCGATCCGGCCGGGCCATCCCCCGCGGACGAGTGCCTGCCAGTGGCTGTGCCGGCATCGACACGCCAGCGGCACGGCGCCCGGCAGCCCCACGCCGCCGCGCAGCCTTCCTGGAGCACGGTGCCACCATAATTTCGCGCGGGCACTGCGCCCGCAAACCTTGCCGACGCATCGGCTTCGGCCCTCGTTCCGGTCCCGTGCTCCCCACTGACGCAAGTCGAACATGAACCTGACAGAGAGCCTGCTGCAGGCGCTGAAGGCCCGCGGCGCCACCGAGATCTTCGGCATCCCGGGCGACTTTGCATTGCCGCTGTTCCGGGAGATCGAGCGTTCGGCACTGCTGCCGCTGTACACACTCTCGCACGAACCCGGCGTCGGCTTTGCGGCCGACGCGGCGGCGCGTGCGCGCGGCGGGCTCGGCGTGGCCGCGGTCACCTATGGCGCCGGCGCCTTCAACCTCGTCAACGCGGTTGCCGGCGCCTACGCAGAGCGTGTGCCGCTGGTCGTGCTGTCGGGCGCGCCGGCCGCGCACGAGGCCAGCAGCGGCTACCTGCTGCACCACCAGGTCAAGACGCTGGACTCGCAGTGGCGGCTGTTCGAGGAACTCACCGTGGACCGCGCCCGGCTGGATGACCCCGGCCTCGCACCCGAGCGCATGGCGCGTGTCCTCGACGCGGCATTGACACGCTCGCGGCCGGTGTACCTGGAGATCCCGCGCGACATGCCGGGCCGGCCTTGCGACGCGGTGCCGCGCACGCCGCCGTTCGTGCCCGATGCCGACCGCCTGGCGGCCTGTGCGGACGAACTGCTGGCCCGCCTGTCTGCCGCCGAGCGGCCGGTGCTCATGGTGGGTGTCGAAGTGCGTCGCTACGGCCTGGAATCGAGCGTCGCCGAACTGGCGCGCCGTCTGGCGATCCCGGTCGTCACCAGCTTCATGGGTCGCGGCCTGCTGGCCCATGCCGAGGTGCCCCTCGTCGGCACCTACATCGGCCTGGCCGGCGACCCCGCAGTGAGCGAGCAGGTCGAGCACTCGGACGGCTTGCTGCTGCTGGGTGTGATCGTGTCCGACACCAACTTCGCCGTGTCCTCGAGGCGGATCGACCTGCGCAAGGCGATCCAGGTCTTCGATGGCGATGTCGTGATGGGTCATCACGTCTACCACCAGCTGCCGATCGCAGCCTTGATCGACGCCTTGCTCGCGCGCGCGGCGCCGGTCGGAAGCGGGGCGCCCGTGTGTACGCCGGCCGCGATGCCTTTCGCGGTGGCGCCGGCCCCGGCGGCTGCCGCCGTCACGCCGCAGGACATCGCGGCCGCGGTCAACGCGCTGCTGCGCGAGCACGGCCCGATGCCGCTGGCCAGCGATGTCGGCGACTGCCTGTTCGCGGCGATGGACATCGAACACACGACCCTGGTGGCGCCGGGCTATTACGCGACCATGGGCTACGGCGTGCCGGCGGGCCTGGGTGTGCAGGTGGCCACCGGACTGCGGCCGATCGTCCTGGTGGGCGACGGCGCCTTCCAGATGACCGGTTGGGAGCTGGGCAACGCCACGCGCTGTGGCGCCGACCCGATCGTGCTCGTGTTCAACAACGCGAGTTGGGAGATGCTGCGCACCTTCGAGCCCGATGTTCGCTTCAACGACCTCAGCCACTGGGACTTCGCATCGATGGCGGGCGGCATGGGCGGCGACGGCTATGTCGTGCGCACGACCGCCGAACTGGCGCAAGCCCTGGCCACGGCACACGCCACGCGGGGACGCTTCCAGCTGCTGGACATCCGGCTTGCGCCGGGTGTGCTGTCGCCGACGCTCGAACGCTTCGTCAAGGCGGTCAAGCGACTGTCGATGCCCGACTGAGCCCTTCGCCGAATTCGTTCGGCGTATGCGGGCGGCGCAGCAGACAGGGACCGAGGCAGCCGTATGGCGGCCGTTGCGCGGGCATCGGTTTCGATCCCGAGCGGGTGCTCAAGGCGAGACGCGTGGCGGTCGATGGATCCGGCCCCCACGCGAGATCGAACCCGGTCAGATCAGCCCGAGCGCCACCATCGCCTGCGCCACCTTGATGAAGCTGGCGACATTGGCGCCCACGACGTAGTTGCCCGTGGCGCCGAATTCCTCGGCCGTTTCGCAGGTGTTGGCGTGGATACGCGTCATGATCTCGTCGAGTTTTCGCTCCGTGAATTCGTGTGTCCACGAGTCCCGGCTCGCGTTTTGCTGCATCTCGAGCGCCGAGGTTGCGACCCCGCCCGCGTTCACCGCCTTGCCCGGCCCGAAAGCCACTCCCGCTTCGAGGAACAGCTTCACGCCCTCGGGCGTGGTGGGCATGTTCGCGCCCTCGCCGACGGCAATGCAACCGTTCTTGAGCAGCGCCCTCGCATCCTTGCCGTTGATCTCGTTTTGCGTCGCCGAGGGCATCGCGACCTGGCAGGGCACGTCCCAGATATTGCCGCCCGCGACATATCTCGCATCCTTGTGATGGCTCGCGTAGTCGGCGATGCGGCGCCTCTCCACTTCCTTGAGACGCTTGACGAGGCCGATGTCGATGCCCTTGTCGTGAACGATGACGCCGTTCGAGTCGGAGCAGGCGACGACCCTGGCGCCCAGTTGATGCAGCTTTTCCATCGTGTAGATGGCGACATTTCCCGAGCCGGAGACCACGCAGGTCTTGCCCTCGAGGGAATCCTTGCGCACCTTGAGCATCTCGCGCACGAAGAACACGGCCCCGTATCCGGTCGCTTCCTTGCGCACGAGCGAGCCGCCCCAGCCGATCCCCTTGCCCGTGAGCACCCCTGATTCGTAGCGGTTGGTGATGCGCTTGTACTGGCCGAAGAGGAAACCGAGTTCGCGGGCGCCGACACCGATGTCGCCCGCCGGGACGTCGGTGTGCTCGCCGAGATGGCGGTAGAGCTCCGTCATGAAGCTCTGGCAAAAGCGCATGACCTCGTTGTCCGACTTGCCTTTGGGATCGAAGTCCGAGCCCCCCTTGCCGCCGCCTATGGGCATGCCGGTGAGCGCATTCTTGAACAGCTGTTCGAAGCCCAGGAACTTGATGATGCCGAGGTGGACCGACGGATGAAAACGCAGGCCGCCCTTGTAGGGCCCGATGGCGCTGTTGAATTCGACCCGGAAGCCGCGGTTGATGTGGGCCTCGCCCTTGTCGTCCTGCCAAGGCACGCGGAAGATGATCTGCCGTTCGGGTTCGCAGATGCGCTCGATGATCTTCTTGTCGGCAAATTCCGGGTACTTGACGAGGACCGGCCCGAGCGATTCGAGAACTTCCTTGACCGCTTGGTGAAACTCCCCTTCGCCGGGGTTTTTCGCCATGACCTGCCGATAGATGGCTTCGATCTTCTCTTCCATGAACACTGCCATGATCCCTCCGGTGATGAACAATTCCGTATGCGTTCGAAGACCACGAGCGCCCGCCCGCGGCGCGTGATCACGATCAAGCCCCGACCGTGCGCCGCGTGCCGTGCCGCCCGCGCAGCACCGCCGTCGCGGTGTTGGCGATGAAGGCCAGCAGCGCCAGTGCCGACAACAAGCCGCCCCAACGCGTCAATTCGAAAGTGCCCGTGGCGTCACCGGCCAGGCGCAGCACCAGCGATGCATGCAGCAGCACCAGCGGCGCATAGAAGCCCGGGTGGTAGGGCACGGCCACACGCAGCACCGCAGGAAAGATGATCGGCGCATGGCCGAACACCATCGCGAAGACGAAGCCCAGCAGCAGCGCGTGCAGCGCCGCGTCGTAGGAAGGCGTGCCGGGCGTCAGGCCGTAGGCAGCGACCACTGCACCGCCCAGGGCGAGCCAGAAGTAACCCGAGAGCAGGCACACCGCGATGTAGCGCGTCAGCCCCTGCTGGCGCACGGTGCGCCGCGCGATGTCGTGGCGCAGCAGCCAGGCCGCCAGCGCGAGCAGCGCGACGCCGAACAGCTGCCGTCCCCAGACTTGCGGCCAGGCCAGCAGCGCCACCAGCACGGCGGCGACGATGACCGTGAACATCTGCTTGGCGCCGCGCGATGTCGGCAGGAAGCGCGACAGTTCCAGCCGCTCGCCGGCGATCGTCAGCACCAGGAAGGCGAGCCACCAGCCGACGACTTCGTGCACCGCCCAGCCCGCCGCCCAAAATGCCGTGCCGGTGGTCCAGCAGCCCGCGGCGACGGCGATCGTGAGCATGAAACCTTCGCGCTGGCGCCACAGCACGTCCAGCGACGCTGCCAGCAGCACGCCGCTGGCGGCCAGCATCAGCCAGGGTGTGGCGCCATGTTGCCCATGCAGCGCCGCGGCGGTGCCCAGGCCGGCCAGCAGCGGCCCGGCGTAGGCCCACAGGCGGCCGATCGCCACCGCGCGCTCGAGCCCGATGACGACACCGAAGAAGCCGCAGATCATCAGTGGCCCGTGCAGCGCCGCGGCGCCTGCGGCGGCCGCGGGCATCGTCCAGCCCAATCGCGCCAGCCCGGCGCCGATGCCGACGAAGAGCGCGACGAAGCCCAGGATCAGCAGCGGCAGGCGCTCCCAGGCCGGGCGGCGCGCAGCCGCCGGCGGCGCGCCGGCGGGCGCGCTCATTTGAAGTTCCAGCCGAAGTGTTCGCGGGCGAAGTCGCTCATGCGCTCGGGTGTCCATGGCGGGTCCCACACCAGATCCACCTCGACCGGAATGCTGGCCGGAACGACCGCCTGCAAGGCGGCGTGCACGTCGTCGACGATCATCTCGGCCATCGGGCAGGCGGCGCTGGTCATCGTCATCTGGATCTGCACGCCCGCGTCGGAGACATCGACGCCGTAGATCAGGCCGAGCTCGACGATGTTCATGCCGGCCTCGGGGTCGACCACGCTGCGCAGCGCCTCGCGCACCGTGTCTTCGTCGGGTGCATTCACGACGGGCTCCGCAGGCGGTGCACGAACGGCAGCCGCTGCGAGGGCGCAAAGCCGGCCGCGTAGAGGAAACCGAGCAAGCCGAGGTCGCGCTGCGGCACGATGGTTTCGACGCGCTCGACGCGCAGCGCACCGAGGTTGGCGAACAGCTGCGACAACAGCGCACGCCCGATGCCGCGGTGGGCATAGTCGGGGTCGACGCCGAGCGTGTCGATCACGGCCACCGGCTCGGTGCGGCCGAAGTCGCCGAGGTCGGCGCGCGCCATCAGGTAGCCGACGATGGTGTCGTCGCAGCGCGCCGTGAGCGAGACGCGCACGCCACCATCGGCCAGCGCTTCGGCCAGGCGGGCGGCGATGTAGTCGTGCCGCTGGCGGCCGGTGATGCCACGGTCGATGCGTGCGATCGCGTCCAGGTCGTCCGGTGTCATCGAGCGCACGTCGGCGCGGTCGCGAGCCAGGCGTTCGTGGTCGTTGGGGTCGAGGCGGCCGTAGTTGATCTCGTGAGGCGCGTCAGCCAGCGCCGATGCCGTGTCCGCGCCCTCCTCTGCGGGTTCGACGCGTTCGGCGCCACCGTCGACCGCACCCTCGACGATCTGTTCGGGTGCGAGCTCGAAGCCCAGCGCGTCGAACCACGACAGCATCGCGGTGTTGCGCCAGCTCGCCGCGGTGCGCGTTTCGACCATGCCGTGGCGCCGCGCCCACGACTCCAGCGCGTCGAACAGCCGCTGCCCGACGCCGGCACTGCGCCGGTCGGCACGCACACCCACCAGTTCCAGGCGCAGCGCGGGCTGACTGAGGCCGAATTCGCCGACCAGCACACGCGCCAGGATGAAGCCGGCGAGGCCACGCCCGTCGTCGGCAGCAAACTGCGCATGCAGGTCGGGTTCGCGGCGTGCTGCCGCGAGGCGGCATTCGATGTAGTCGCGGCGCGTGTGGCCTTCGGCGGCGGCGTCGATGGTCACCACGGCATCGACATCGGCCGCTGCCAGAGGGCGGATGGTGACTTCGGTCTCGGCGGGGGCAAGGCTCATGGCACGGACTCCTCGTTCAGGCCGGATGGGGGCTCATCTCTTCACAAGGTCTCAGAGACCGAAAGTCGTTTGAATTTGCTCCCTCTCCCTCTGGGAGAGGGCGGGGGGTGAGGGCCCGCGAAGCACCACTGTGCCCGGCGCAGCCCCTCACCCCAACCCTCTCCCCACGGGGGAGACGGAGCAAGTACGGTTGTGGCCTAAAGACTCTCACGTTCTCAGGCCGCAGCGTACGCGAACGCGAGCTGGCGGTCTGTTTCTTCGTCGAGCAGGTCGTCGAGCAGGGGCAGCAAGGCCATCGACTCTTTCTGAATGTGCGCGACCTGGCGCTCGACGAGTTCGACCAGCAGGCGCTTCAGCGCCGCCGACGCGGCAGGCGCCAGCGCTCCGGCAGCGGCGGCACGCGCCAGCGGCGTCAGCTCGTCGGCCACGGCACGGATGCTGTCGTGTTCCTCGGTCAGCAGCGCCGCCAGGTCGCCGTCGCCGGCCTCGGCCATGGCGGGAAAGAGCTGCGTCTCCTCGAAGCCGAAGTGACGGCCGATGTCGTGTTCCAGGTGGTGCAGCAACGACGCGGCGAGTGCCGCGACCTCGGCAGCGCTGCCGCGCCCGAGCACCTGTTCGGCACGGTTCAGCAACTCGAGATGGGCCCGGTGCTCGTCGTCGAGGCAGCGGCTAACCTGGCGGGAGGGGGTCATGGCGCGGTGGCGGACTGACGAGCGGCGGTCGACGTCCTGATAATGGTAAGAAGATACCAGAATACACGGCGCCGGCGCGCCTGCCCTTGTTGCATGTCAAGACGGCGACCGGTTCGCGCCCTCGCGCGAGCGCTGCAGCCGCCGCAGCAGCACGGCGAAAAAGGTGCCGAAGCTCAGCGCACCGGCCAGGCCGACGAGCGCGGCGGCCCTCGCCAGCGCGGTCGCCAGCGCGGGCGCTGCGGCCAGCGTCGCCGCCGCCAGCAGGGCGAGCGCAGCGACATGGCAGGCCAGGTGCCAGGCCAGCGGGCGGTCGAGCGTCAGCGCCGACGGTGTCGGCGGCCGCTTCTGCCCGCGTGCCGCGTGCATCGACGCCAGGAAAGGCAGGATGCGCTGCAGCACCCCGAACAGGAAACTCAGCAGCCAGCCGCCGATGACGGCGATGCCGAACAGGCGGCCGAAGGTCTCGGCCGGTGCCCCGAGCACGAGCGCCAGCGCCAGCAGCAGCGCCAGCGCCAGACTGCCCCAGCCGATGCGCATCAGCACGAGCGCGCGGCCGAAGTCGCTGCGCATGCCGGTGGCCAGCGTCTGCTGCATCAGCTGCAGGTGCAGCGCCAGCGCAAATGTGCCGGCGGCGATGGCGGCCAGGCGCAGCACGGTCGGTGCGACGCCGAAGGCGGCCACGCCGGCCAGCGCGATGGCCGCCATCGCGGCCGCACCAGATGCGACTTGCCGGCGCTCGTCGGGCACCGGAGCGAGCGCGAACATCGGCAGCAGGACATATGACAGCCCGAAGACCAGCAGCCCCATGACGCCGAACACCGCGGCCAGCAGGTGCAGGCCGCGCGCGGCGGCCGCGTCCAGCAGCGGCCGGCCCAGCCACAGCGCGACCAGCGCGATGGCGCTCGCGCCCAGCAACCCGAGTGCCGCCAGCGCCCCCCAGCCGTGCAGCACCACGCCCGGCATGCCGCGCGCGCCGCGCAGGTTCAGCCCGAGCAGCGTGCCGAACGCCGCCAGCGCGCCCAGCATCGCCGCCGCGCCGGCGGCCATCCAGCCCGGCTCGGCACGGCCCATGCCCAGCGCCAGCAGCGCGACGCCGGGCACGTAGGCCCACCACAGCGCGGCCATCAGGCGCTGCGATCGCACCGGCTGGCGCGTGGCCACCGGCAGCAACTGCAGGCTGGCGCCGATCGCGCACGACAGCAGCGTGCCCAGCGTGAACAGGTGCAGAGCGGCCAGCGGCCAGCCCAGGCCGCCTTGCCAGCGCGTCCAGTCGTCGGCGCCGGCCAGCAAGGCCAGCCAGGCCCCGGCATGGAAGACGACGCCGGCACCGAAAAAGCGCCAGGGCAGCGAAGCCGGCAGCAGGCGGCCGCCGGCGCCGGCGAGGAAGGCGCCGGCCGGCCTGCGCGCCGGCGGCTTCACGACGCGGCGGCCAGGCGCAGCCGCACCTCGTCGGGGTCGCCGGCGATGCGTTCGGCCCACCAGCCGATCTGCACCAGCTCGGGGTACAGCAGCAAGGGGTCGCGGTCGTGGTGCACGATCAACACGCCGCGCGGGCCCACCTGCTGCACCAGCTGCAGGATCAGCACCAGCGGCTGCGGCGCCTGCAAGCCGCGCACGTCGACATGCAGGCCGTCGGCGGCGGTCCAGGTGCGTGCGGCGGGCGCGCCGAGGTCGATCATGCCGCGGCCTCGCCCAGGCCTGGCGGGCCGGCGCCGTTGTTCGCGGTCAGAGTGGGTGGATGTGGCATGGCCGCTGGTCCCGGGGCCGCCTTGAGTTCACCTGCTTGCGCTGGGGCGCGGCCAGCGTATGGCGCTGGCCGTTGACCTGGTGTTGACGCCAGCGCCGGGCTCACGGTTCAGGCTCCCGTTTCACGGCCTGCGCGCAGGTCGCGCACGCGTGCCGCCTTGCCCTGCGACCGCGGCAGGCTGCCCGGTGCCATGATCGCGATTTCCGCCGTCACGCCGATGAGCGACTTGACGTGGTGGGCGGCGTCGTCTGCCAGCGCATCGAAAGCCTCCGGCGCGACGCCTGGCTGCGCCTCGACCTCGACGCGCAGCTGGTCCAGGCTGCCGCGGCGTTCGATCACCAGCTGGTAGTGCGGCGCCAGGCCGGGCCGGCCGACCAGCACGGCCTCGATCTGCGACGGATAGACGTTGACGCCACGGATGATCAGCATGTCGTCGTTGCGCCCGGTGACGCGCAGGATGCGCAGGTGCGTGCGGCCGCAGTCGCAGCGCTGGCGCGTCAGGCGTGTGATGTCGCGCGTGCGGTAGCGCAGCATCGGCAGCGCCTCCTTGGTCAGCGTCGTGATCACCAGCTCGCCGGCCTCGCCGTCGGGCAGCGGCGCACCGGTCTCGGGGTCGACCAGCTCGAACAGGAAGTGGTCCTCCCAGCCGTGCAGCCCGTTGCGGCACTCGCACTCGCAGGCCACACCCGGGCCCATGATCTCGGACAGGCCGTAGACGTCGTAGGCGCGCAGGCCCAGGCGCGCTTCGATCTCGTCGCGCATCGCCGCGCTCCACGGTTCGGCGCCGAACATGCCCACGCGCAGCTGGCTTTGCCGCAGGTCGACGCCCATCTGCTCGGCCACTTCGGCGATTGCCAGCGCGTACGAGGGCGTGGCGCACAGCACGCTGGCGCCGAAGTCCATCAGCAGCGCCACTTGGCGCTCAGTGCCGCCGCCGGAGATCGGCACCACCGGGCAGCCCAGGCGCTCGGCGCCGCTGTGTGCGCCCAGTCCGCCGGTGAACAGGCCGTAGCCGTAGGCGTTGTGCACGAGGTCGCCGGGCCGGACACCGGCCCCGGCCATCGAGCGCGCCATCAGGTCGGCCCAGCCGCCGAGGTCGTCGGCGGTGTAGCCGACCACGGTGGGTTTGCCGGTCGTGCCCGAAGAGGCGTGCACACGCGCCAGCGCCTCGACCGGCCGCGCGAAGAGGCCGAACGGGTAGTGGTCGCGCAGGTCGGTCTTGACCATGAAGGGCAGGCGCCTGAGATCGTCGAGGCTGACCACCGCGTCCGGGTGCAGGCCCGCAGCGTCCAGCCGCGCGTGCTGCCAGGGCACGTTCGTCCAGACGTTGCGAAGCACCGCGCGCAGGCGGTCGAGCTGCAGCGCCGCCAGCGCGTCGCGCGACATCGTCTCCAGCGCCGGGTGCAGGCCTGCTGCTGAGGTGAAGTGCTTGCTTTCGGTGATGGCGCCCATGGTCGTGCTCCCCTTCTGCGGCTAGCTGCGCCGCACACCGCGCACCGGCAGGTGGGGCAGCGCAAAGCCTTGGTTGTAGGCGCCACGCGTGACCAGCGTGAACTTGAACCACAGCCCACCGGCCAGGGCCAGCGCGCCCGCCAGCACCTGCAGCGCGATCAGCGCGGAGGGCGGCAGCGGCGAGGCCGCGACCAACACGGCGGCGGCCAAGGCAAGCAGCGTGGCGGCCTTGAAGGCATGCCCGGCACGGTCGATGGCCGCCAGCGCACGCGGCGCGGCGCGCAGGCGGCGTCGCCAGGCCAGCCACAATGCGAAGCGCGCCGCCAGGGCCAGCGCGAAGGCGAGCCAGGGCAGGGTTGCGGCCGGACCGGCGGTGGATGCCAGAAGCAGCCACAGTCCGCCGCCTTCGGCCAGTCCGGTGGCCACGATCAGCGGCACCGTCAGCGGCTCGCGCCAGGCCGGGATGCCCTTGGCCGCCTGCAGCATGCGCGCCTGACAGTAGACGAAGGCCAGCGCGGCCAGCACCGGCAAGGCGCTCAGCCACCCCGCATTCGGGCCGGCGAACCAGACCGCGGCCACGGCGGCGAATAGCACGGGTGCGACCATCGCCTCGCGCGTCATCCACGAGCGGGCCGGATGCCTGACCACGTTCATCGCGCGCAGCGGGCGGCCGATTTCCAGGAACACCGACAGCAGGCCCAGGCCGACCAGCGCCGCGCCGGCCAGCAGCAACCAGGTCGGTCCACCGGCGAGTGCCGCGAAGACGATCAGCCCGCTGCCGGCGCCGCCGCACATGAAATTGCCGGCGGCGCGGGCGTCCCAGCTCTGCTGATGCCAGGGGTTGGGGCCGAAGGTCACTTCGTGCACCCTGCGGCCTGCGGCCGGTCCCGCCAAGCGGGAATTCGCCCTCGGGAGACCCTCGGCGCTCATGACGTCACCTCTTCCTTGCGGTGCCACAGGTAGTAGAAGCCTGGGCCGGTGCCCAGTTCTTCGTGCATGCGGAAGTGCTGATTCGCTTGCAGCAGCTGGTTGACATTGCTTGCGGCGTCGTCCAGATCGCCGAAGGCCAGCGCATCGGCGATGCAGGCGTTGACGCAGGCCGGTGTGGCCGCGGGGTCGACGCCGGGTGTCAGGCCCTGGGCCAGGCCGGCGTCGATGCGGTCGACGCAGAAGGTGCACTTGGTCGCCACCGCCAGCCGCGCATCGTCGCGGCGCTGCGTCTCGTGTGCGCTCGCGGTTCCGTAGGCGAAGCTGGCGCGCTCGGTCTTGTAGCGCGCCTGGTAGGGGCAGGCCACGGCGCAGTAGGCGCAGCCGATGCAGATGTCGTAGTCGATGGTGACGATGCCGTCGGCGCGCTTCTTCGTTGCCGTCGTGGGGCACACGTCCAGGCAGGCCGGTTCGTCGCAGTGCTGGCAGCCCACCGGCACGAAGGCGCGCTGAACGTCGGGGTATTCGCCGAATTCCATGTCGAGTACGCGCCGCCACTGCACGCCGGGCGGCGTCGCATTGGCGTGCTTGCACGCCGCGGTGCAGGTCTGGCAGCCGACGCAGCGCCGCAGGTCGGCGACCATCGCCCACCGGGTCATCGCCGTGCTCCTTCGGCGGCACGCGAGATCTTGACGCGCACGATGTCGGCGCCCGAGCCGGTGGCGTCGGTGAGGTCCAGCGACATCGTGGCCAGCGAATTCATGCTCGGTACGCCGAAGTCCTTGGCCAGCGGCGTGGCCCAGTGGTCGAACTGGCCGATGAGCAGCAGGGTGTCGGGCCGGATGCCCTGGCGCACCACGGCGCGGCCATGCACCTGGCGCTTGGGCGTGGCGATCTCGATCGCATCGCCGTCTTCGATGCCCAGCCTGGCTGCGGCGGCGGTATTGATGATCACGCCGCGGTGGCCGGTGATGTTGTCGGCCACCTCGTGCATCAGCTGGCTGCCGGCATTGGCACCCCAGGCGTACTGCATGCTGCGCGCGGTGAGCAGCCAGAACGGGTAGTCCTGCGCGCGGCCGCCGGTCTGGCCGATGATGGCCTCCCACAGCCCCGGGAAGTCCTTCCACACCGGCAGCGCCTGGTATTCCTTGAGCTGGGTGTCCCACCAGTGCATCTCGTGCTCGTGCAGGCGGCGGCCCAGTTCGGCGCCCACGCGCATCAGCCGCTCCTGGTACGGCAGCTCGAAGCGCAGGCCATGCCTGACCATCGTCGGCAGCAGGTACCAGTCGCGCCGCGGGTAGGGTTTGGTCGCCAGTCCGTGCTCCTTCCACCAGTCCAGGCCGTGCGACGACGCGCCGTCGCTGACCTCGGCACTGGCCGCGCGGCACACGGCGTCCCAGATCTGCTCCCGGTTGTGGGTGGCCTGCGTATCGAGCGAGAAGTCGCCGTGCTCGCCTTTCAGCGGCACACCGCCCGCGCCCTTGTTGATGGCGGCGAAGTATTTGCCGGACAGACCGGTGCGCTGCGCCAGTTCGGTGGCGATATCGGTGAGGTCGCGCGCCTGGCCGTGCGTGGCCACGACGGGCTGGCGCAGCGCGAAGCCCTCGTGGTCCCAGAACGACTCCTGGTACTTGGTGCCGCCGACGCGCCAGAGCTGCAGGCTTTCCAGGTCGGTGGCGTCGGGCAGCAGCACGTCGGCGAAGTGGTTGGTCTCGTCGTGCGTATAAGCGAAGGCGACCATGAACGGAAAGCGCGCCATCTTCTCGCCGAGCGCCTTCGTATCCCAGAACGAGATCCCCGGGTTGGTGCGGTAGACGATCCAGACCTCGGGCAGCGTCACCCGCGGCAGGCCCTTGGGCGTCTCGTCGAGGAACAGCCAGGAGAAATGCGTCGGCCCCAGTGCCTGGCTCCAGGGCCCGTCGGCGGCCAGCGGCACCATCGTGCGGTAGGCGTTGCGGATATTGGGCTGAAGCGACCAGTGCGCCTTGTCGGTCGGGTTGAGCGGGTAGTGCATGAAGCCGTCGGGGCCCGGCTTGACGCTCTCGTGGCGGTGCGACATCGGCCGCGTCAGACGCACCGTGGTGCCGATGGTGCCGCCGGGCACCTCGAGTGCGCCGACCAGCGTGGCCATCACCGTGCGCGCCCAGCAGCATTCGAAGCCGCCCCAGCCGTTGTTGACCGTCTTGCCCAGTGTGATGGCCACCGGGCGGAAGGGCATGGTCTGGCCGTCGATGTCGATCGTCTGGCCGACGCAGGCGTGGGCTATGAATTCGTTGGCGATGCGGCGCATGGTCGCCGCGGGCACGTCGCAGATCGCCTGCGCCCACTCCGGGGAGTAACCGCGCACGTGCTCGACCAGCCGCGTGAAGGCGGTGCTGCCCGGCAGCAGGCCGTCGGCGAGCACCTCGCCGTCGGGGCCGATCTCCACCGCATCGGCCTCGAACGAGCCCTCGATCGCCTCCTGCAGCCCCGGACTGTCGTGCACGCGCGCCGACTGGCTCGCCAGGTCCCACACCAGCGGCTCGCGGCTGGTGCGGTCGCGCAGGTAGTAGCCATTCGGCCCGACGAGGTAGGGCGATGCGGTGCGCTGCGCCAGGAACGGCAGGTCGAGCCGCTCGCGGGGTGCTTCGTGCAGCAGCACGTGGATCAACGCATACAGGAACGCCGCGTCGGTCTTGGGCTTGATCGGCACCCACTCGGCCGAGCAGGCGCCGGTCACCGACAGGTGCGGCTCGACCTGCACCCGCTTCATGCCCCGCACGCGCGCCTGCGCATGCCGGAAGACGCCGGTCACGCCGCCCGAGGCTTCGATGTTCGAGCCGCAGGAGATGAGGTAGTTGCACAGCGGCGTGTCTGGGGTGACGATGAAGGCGCGGTGCCAGAACTCGCCGTACAGGTGCTCTGAGTGGTAGCACTTGACGCCCTGGCCGGAGCCGAAGCCCATATCGACCGGGCCCCAGGCGGCCAGGAAGGCGGGCAAGGTGCCCATGTACGACTGCGGCGTGCCGGCGCCGCCGAAGCTGGCCGCCACGCGCGGGTAACCCGACTCGTCGGTCAGGCCCTGCTCGCGCACGCGCTGCAGCTTCGCGGCGATCAGGGTCAGCGCCTCGTCCCACGAGATCTCGACGAAGCCCGGGTCCTCGTCGCGGCCCTTCTTCGCATTGGTGCGCTTCATCGGCACCAGCACACGGTGCGGGTTGTAGGTCTTCTGGACCAGCCCGTAGGCCTTGACGCAGACCTTGCCGCCGCCGGGGTGCACCGTGGCGGCGCAGAAATTGGGTTCGACCTCGGTCGCCACGCCGTCCTCGACCTTCACCGTCAGCAGGTCGGGGCCGGCCACGCACTGGTAGCAGTAGGTCGGTATGCGGCGTGTCGTGGTGGCAGCGGTCATGGTCATCCCCGGTCAGTCGCTGCGCGCGGACTTCGCCTTCTCGGCCTTGGCGGCGAGCCGCTGCGCGGTCTTGGCGACGTCGACGACGAAGCGCGAATGGCGACCGCGCACGATGGCTTCGACGGCGTCGCGGCCTTCGACGTCGAAGACCACGGCACGACCGTTGATCTCGGCCACGCGCACCGTCAGCACGACCCCCATGCCGAGCAGCGTGGCGCCGATGTGGTCGATCTCGACGCGCGTGCCGACCGAGTCCTCGCCCGGGTCCAGATGCGCCAGCAGCAGATTGCGGCAGGCGATCTCGATGTCGCGCACCAGCATCGGCGTGGCGTAGACGCGCGCCGCCTCGCCCATGAAGTCGATCGTGCGTTCGCGGTCGACGTCGAACCTGGCGTGGGCCTCGAGTCCGGGTTGCAGGGTGGGTTTCATGAGTCGTCCTCGGGTCAGAGGTTGAGAGGCAATCCCATGCACCCGCGCAGGGGTGGCCAAGGGCCCTGAGCAAGGCGCAGCGCGCCGCCCGCACTGACGTGCGGGCAAGCGGTGCAACGCCGCGCAGGGCCCT
>JAUXVE010000007.1 GCA_030680415.1 Rubrivivax sp. | reverse complement strand
CGCCAGAAGTGTCTACGAGGCGCGCTGCGCGCGCGGGCCATGAACCCTGCGCTCCTCGGCGCCTCACACGCACGCCGCACCCCGCCCGGACACCCCTTTGCGGCAGGCAGCGGTGGTTCTCGGCGACCGCCACCACTGGTGGTTGAGCGGCAGGTGGTGCCCGGCGGGGGCGCTGTGTGTGGCGCCGAGCAGCGCAGCCTTGAGGGCGGCGCGCGCAGCGCGCTTCGTGAACTGACTTGCCGCATCCTGTTTGAGCGCAGTGAGCGCAGCGAACGAAGCGAGTTATGCGGCACGCCCTCAAGGCGAGCAGCGCAGGGCAGTCGGTGCGCAGCACAGACCGCCACAGTCAGCGCGCCCGCCGGGCATCGCCTGCCGCGACGCGCGGGCGCAATCCGGTGCCGGGCAGCACTCAACGTCCGCAACGCGCCGAAGCCAGTCATCGAACGCGGCCCAAGGTCACCGACCAGATTCATCCCAGTCCTGCCGCCTTGGGGCGCCATTCAGTCCTCGGGGTGCGGGTCGCGCAGCGAGCGCCACAACAGCACCGGCAGGATCGACCCGAAGACGATCACCTCCTTGTAGGCGCTGGCCCAGAACGAGCCGAAGCTCTCGAGCAGGCCCACGCCCAGTGCCCCCACCAGCGCCAGCGGGTAGCTGGACAGGCCGGCGAAGACTGCGGCGACGAAACCCTTGAGGCCGATGAGGAAGCCGCTGTCGTAGAACACGGTCGTCGTCGGCCCGATCAGCAGGCCCGACAGCGCGCCGATGAAGGCCGCCATCGTGAACGACAGCCGGCCCGCGCTCGCGCTGCCGATGCCCATCAGCCGCGCCCCCAGCCGGTTGACCGCGGTGGCGCGCAGCGCCTTGCCGGCGAGCGACTTCTCGAAGAACAGCCACAGGCCGACGATCAGCGCCAGCGAGGCGACGAAGATGATCACCGCCTGGCCCGACAGCGTGAACCCGGCGAAGGACAGGCGCTGATCCCAGAAGCTCGGGTTGCGGAAGCCCTCGGCGCCGAAGAAGTACAGCCCCAGCCCGACGAGCGCGAAGTGCACGCCCACCGAGACGATCAACAGTACCAGCACGCTGGCGTCGGCCAGCGACTCGTAGGCCAGGCGGTAGATCAGCGGCCCGAAGGGCGTGACCAGCGCGACGGTCAGCACGGCCTGCGCCAGCAGCGGCAGGCCCTTGGGCGCGGCCCAGATCGCGATCATCGAAACCGCCAGCGGCCAGGCCAGCGTGCGCAGCGCCTGCTTGAACATGCGGCCGGCCGGGTGCCGCTGGCGCAGGCCGTGCACCAGGTCGGCCAGCGCCACGGCGCCGGCCAGCACGAGCAGGAACCACACCGTGCCCGGCACCTTGCCGCCCTGCAGCAGCGCCAGCGTCAGCGCGCCGAACGCAACGAACTCGCCCTGCGGGATGAAGATCACCCGCGTGACGGCGAACACCAGCACCGTGGCCAGGGCCAGCAGCGCATAGATGGCGCCGTTGGTCAGCCCGTCCAGCGCCAGGATGCCGGCGATCGTCGCGTCCATGCCTCGGTGCGATCTACTTCTCGACCACGAACTGGCCGTTCACGACCTTGAGCATGACGCCGGTCTCGTTGGTGTAGCCCCAGTGGTCGGCCGGGGTCCAGTTCATGACGCCGTGAGCGAACACGGTGCGGCCCATGGTCTCGACGGCGTCGCGCAGCGCGACGCGGAACTCGGGCGTGCCGGGCCTGGCCTTCTTCAGCGCCACCGGCAGCACCTTTTCGAGCACGATCTTCGCGTCGTAGGCGTGGCCGGCAAACTGGTTGCGCATGCCCTTGCCGACCGCGGCCTCGTACTTGGTGACGAAGTCGACGGCGACCTGCTTGGACGGGTGGTTGTCGGGCAGTTGCTCGGCGATCACGGCCGGGCCGGAGACGACGTAGGCGCCCTCGACGTTCTTGCCGCCGATGCGCACCAGGTCGGGCGTGGCGGCGGCGTGGGTCTGGTAGATCCTGCCCTTGTAGCCGCGCTCGACGAGCGCCATGTGCGGCATCGCGGCGCCCGAACCCGAGGCCACGACCAGCATCGCGTCCGGGTTCGCTTGAACCAGCTTCAGCGCCTGCGGCGTGACGCTGGTGTCGGTGCGCGCGAAGCGCTCGCTGGCCACCACCTTGATGCCGGCCTTCTCGCCCTGGGCCGTGATCTCCTTCAGCCAGAGCTCGCCGTAGGCGTCGGTGTAGCCCAGGAAGCCGAGCGTCTTCACGCCCTGCTTCTTCATGTGCTCGACGACCGGGTGCGCCATCACCGAAAAGCCCTGCGGCAGGCGGAAGATCCAGGGTTCCTGCGCCGGCGGCACGCCGACCGGCGCCACCGACAGCTGCACCGTCTTGGCGTCGCTGGCCACCGGCGCGATGGCGGCAGAGACCACCGTGATCGAGCCACCGATGATCATGTCGACCTTGTCGTCGGTGACGAAGCGGCGCACGTTGCCGACACCCTTGCCGGGGTCGGACGCGTCGTCGAGGATGATCAGGTTGACCTTCTCGCCGGCGATCTCCTTCGGCCAGAGCTTGAACTGGTTGTTCGCCGGGATGCCCAGGCCCGAGCCCGGGCCGGTGAGCGACAGCGTGACGCCGATGTTCACGTCGGCCCAGGCGGTGGTGGCCAGCAGTGCCGCCGCGGCGGCCAGGGTCTTGCGCAGAATCACTTTCATTGCTTTGTCTCCTTGGGTTGGCAGGGAATCACAGGCACAGTGCCTCGATGTCTTCGGGAATCGGGATCGGCTCGATGCGCTCGGCGTCGCGCTCACCGAATGGCACGGCGACCGGGTGGGTGCGGCTCATGCTCATGCCGCCATGTTCTCGACCAGCAGGGCGATGCCCTGGCCACCGCCGATGCAGGCCGAAGCCACGCCCCAGCGGCCGCCGATCTCCTGCAGCTGCCGCGCCACCGTGATCGTCAAGCGCACGCCGGTGGCGGCCAGCGGGTGGCCGAGCGCGATGGCGCCGCCCTTGACGTTGAGGCGGTCCAGGTCCAGCCCCAGCTCGCGCGCCACCGCCAGCGTCTGGGCGCCTTGCGCTTCGTTGATCTCGAAGCGCGCGATGTCGGCGAGCTCGAGCCCGGCGCGTTGCAGCAACAGTCGGATCGCCGGCGCCGGGCCGATGCCCATGATCTCGGGCGGCACGCCGACGACGGCCGCTGCGGCCAGCCGGGCCAGCGGCGTTCTGTTGTGCCCGCGGCCCTAGGCGCGGGCGACCGCGCCCGAAGCCACCAGCGCGGCCGCCGCGGCGTCGGTCAGCGCCGAGCTGTTGCCGCCGGTCTGCACGCCGTCCTTGAACACCGTGCGCAGCCTGGCCAGCACCTCTTGCGGCGTCGGACGCGGGTGCGTGTCGCGGTCGGCGCTGCTGGCCTTGCCCGACAGGCGGATGCCGCGCGGCTTGTAGCCGGGCAGCTCGAAGGTCTCGCTGGTCACCGCAACGATCTCGCCTTCGAACCAGCCGGCTTCCTGCGCCGCCACGGCGCGCGCAAACGAACCCGCGGCAAAGGCGTCCACCTGCTCGCGCGTGATGCCGTACTTGAGCGCCAGGTTCTCGGCAGTCTGGATCATCGACACCGCGGCCGGGTCGCTGAGCGCTTCCCACAGGTAGTCCTTGAAGGCGACGGGCGCGCCGAGGCGGAAGCCGCCGCGGTGTTCGAAGGCGGCGATCGGGTTGCGCGTCATGCTCTCGGTGCCCACCACCAGCGCCAGGGCGGCGCAGCCGAGCATGATCTGTTCGCCGGCCTGGCGGAAGACCTCGAAGCCGGTGCCGCAGATGCGCTGCGCGTTGAGCGCGGGCACCTCCAGCGGCACGCCGGCATACAGGCCGATGTGGCGCGCAACGTAGAACTGGTCGAAGCCGCCCGGCGCCATGTTGCCGGTGACCACCGAATCCACCGCGGCCGGCGCCACGCCGGAGCGCGCCAGCACGGCGCGTGCCGCCTTGATGCCCAGGTCGATGGGGTTGGCGTCGGCAAAGGCGCCCTGGTAGTCGACCATCGGCGTGCGCACGCCGTCGAGGATGAAGACGTCGTCGAAGGCGTTGAACATGCTCATGCCCGGATCACGGCTTGCCGACCTTGGCGGCGCGCTTTTCGAGGAAGTCGCGCACGCGCTCCTTGGCCGCGTCGTCGCCCTGCGCGATGGACGAGATCAGCGACTCCATGAACAGCCCGTCGCTGGCCGGCAGGTCGGCAATGCGCGGCAGCGCCTGCGTGATGGCGTAGTTGGACAACGGTGTATTGCCGGCGATCCTGGTGCCGAGCGCGAGCGCTCGCGCCAGGCCGGCGCCGTCCTCGACGCGGTAGTTGCTGATGCCGAAGGCCTGGCCTTCGTCGGCATCGAAGACGCGGCCGGCGAGCATCATGTCGGTCATGCGCGCGACGCCGATCAGGCGGCTGATGCGCACCGAGCCGCCGCCGCCGACGAAGATGCCGCGTGTGCCTTCGGGCAGGGCGTAGAAGGCGCTGGCCTCGGCCACGCGCAGGTGGGCGGCGGCCGCCAGCTCCAGCCCGCCGCCGACCACCGCGCCGTGCAGCACCGCGATCACCGGCACCGGGCCGTACTGGATGGCGTCGAAGCAGGCGTGCCAGGCGCGTGAATGCTGCATGCCTTCGGTAACGTTGCGCTCGCTCACCTCGCTCAGGTCCAGGCCGGCGCAGAAGTGTTCGCCTTCGCCGCTGAGCAGCGCCGCGCGCACGCCCTGGGGCATGTGGATGAAGGCGGTGTGCAGCTGCGCCAGCAGCTCGTCGCTGATCGAGTTGCGCTTGGCCGGCCGGTTCAGGCGCACGTGCAGCACGGCGCCGGCTTGCTCCAGGCGCAGCAGGTGCAGCGTGGCCAGCGCGGGTGGCGCATCGGCCAGGGGTGTGAACGCAAGGCTCATGGGCGGGCTTCCTGCAGACGGCGGTCAGGGCCTGATGACACGGGGATCGGCCGGCGTTGCGTACAGCGCTTGGACCTCGGCGGCGCGCCGCGCCAGCACCAGACGCTGGTTGATGTAGCCCTTGTCGGTGATCTCGCCGGCGGCGGCGTTCGGTGCATCGGGCAGCAGCAGCGCGCGCGTGGGTGTCTGCGAGGAACCGGCGCCTTCGTCCCTGAGGGCACGCAGGCCCTCGCGCAGGTGGCCGGCCATCTCATCGTGCGGCACGGCGCGGCCGGCTTCGGTGAGGAACACCAGCGCACCGATCTCGCTGCGGTCGTGGCCGGTGATGACGACGTCCTGCGCATACGGCGCCAGCGCCGACACCACCTTGATGCGCAGCGTGCCGACGCTGACCCAGGTGCCGCTGGTGAGCTTGAAGTCCTCGGCCACGCGGCCGTTGAAGACCACGCCCTGCAGCGCATCGTCTTCGTCCAGCAGGTGACCCGCGTCGCCGATGCAGTAGTAGCCGTCTTCGTCGAACGCGGCGCGCGTGGCTTCGTCGTTGTCGCGGTAGCCGGGGAAGACGTTGTCGCCGCGGATGCGCATCTCCAGCTTGCCGCCGTTTGGGGTGAACTTGAGGCTGACGCCCGGCAGCGGCAGGCCGATGACGCCGGGGCGGTCGAGCTTCCAGCTGGCAAAGGTCACGGCCGGCGCGGTCTCGGTGCTGCCCCAGGAGGTGGTCATCCACAGCGGGTCGCTGCGTACGCGCGCCGCCACCGCCTCCAGCCGCTGCCAGGTCGACACCGGCATGCCGGCACCGGCATAGAACAGCATGCGCAGGCGGCCGAAGAACCGGCGCGCGAGCGCGTCGTCGCGCTCCAGCGTGGGCAACATCATCTCGTAGCCCCGCGGCACGTTGAAGTACACGGTGGGCTGCACCTCGCGCAGGTGGGCGAGGGTGCCGTCGATGGCGCCGGGCAGTGGCCGCCCATCGTCGATGTACAGCGTGCCGCCGCTCCTGAGCACCAGGTTCACGTTGTGGTTGCCGCCGAAGGTGTGGCTCCAGGGCAGCCAGTCCAGCAGCACCGGCTTCTCGGCGTCGAGGAAGCGCAGCGTCTGCGCCAGCATCTGCTGGTTGGCGCACAGCATGCGGTGGGTGTTGATCACCACCTTGGGCTGGCCGGTGCTGCCGCTGGTCAGCAGGTACTTGGCGTGGGTCTCGGGCGTGACGGCGCCGTAGGCCTGCATCACGGCCGCTGTCTCGCGGCTCGCGGCCAGGCGGGCGTAGGGCAGCGCTCGCGGCCGGCGTTCGGCACCACTGCTGTAGACCTCCACCGCGCCGATGCCGGCGTCCACCAGCGCCGGGCCGTAGACGGCGGCGTCGGAGGCATAGACGAGCGCCGGGTCCAGTGTCTGCAGGATGCCGTGGATGCGGCTGTAGTCGTCCTGCGCCAGCCGGCAATAGCCGCTGCTGATGGTGCACACGGCGCGGCCGATGTGCATGCCGGCCAGCACCAGCACCAGGTGGTCGAGCGCGTTGTCCGACAGGATCGCAATGGGCTTGCCGGCGGGCAGGTCCAGGTCCAGCAGGCCCTGCGCCACGGCGCCCACCTGCCGGCGCAGCTCGCCCCAGCTCAGGCGGCGCCACTCGCCGGCCCGGCCCGGGCCCGCGGGCTCGGCGAAGGCCAGCGCCTCGGGCGTCTCACGCGCCCATTGCTCCAGCCATGCACCGACGCAGCGCGCATACGGCTGCAGCGGCTCGGGCGAATTCAGCACGAAGCCGCCGCCCGGCAGCGGGGTCTTCACGGTCTGCCGCGGCGCCAGCATGTGCGGGTTGTCGAAGAAGCGGCTCGACATGCGTGTCTCCGTCTCGTCCATACACATGTGTATGTGTTTGGGTTCGGATGGTAGGCGGCGCCGGCCTGCCCTGCATCGGGGTTTGCCCGCGGCACCATACAGCAGTGCATGGCATCATGATCGCGTGCTCCCGCATCGCCGCCGCCGATGAGTTCACCCACCGCCCGCACCGCTCCCCGCAAGCGCCGCCGCGCCGCCGCTGCGCCCGCAGCCGCGCGCGCGTCGCTGACGCCCGAAGCCTGGATCGAAGCGGCGACCGCGGTGTTGGTGGACGAGGGCATCGACCGTGTGCGCGTCGACGTGCTGGCCGGCCAGCTGGGCGTGACGCGCGGCAGTTTCTACTGGCACTTCCGCGACCGCGAAGACCTGCTGCGGCGCGTGCTGCGGGCCTGGAGCGAGCGCGCCACCGAGCAACTCACGCGGCGCCTGGAAAGCGCCAGCGCCAGCCCGCGCGCGCAGTTGCGTGACGTGATGTCGCTGCCTTTTCGCGGCCGCGCCGCCGCCCGCGCGGCGCGCATCGAACTGGCCATCCGCGCCTGGGCGCGGCGCGACGACATCGCGCGCCAGGCGGTGGACGAGGCCGACGCCAGCCGCATCGCCTACCACACGCAGGTCTTCGGCGGGCTCGGCTTTGCCGCCGAAGAGGCCGCCATGCGTGCCTTCCTGCTTTACAGCTACGAGGTGGCCGAGTCACTGCTCAACCGCCAGGGGTCGGCGGCGCAGAAGCAGGCGCGCAGCGCCTTCGTCGAGCGGCTGATCGTGCAGCCGCTCGGCGGACCCTGAACAGGGTTCAGGGCTTCTTGACCGGCGCCGCCGGCGCGACAGCATCTGCTGCAGCCACCGGCTTGGCCTGCGGCGAGCGCCAGCTTGCCGCCGCCAGTTCACCCTGGCGGGCGTAGTCGAGCGCCTCGCCGAGCACCATCGCCGCCTCTTGCGGGGCATGGAAACCCATCGAGTTCTCGGCCGCGATGAAGTCCAGCCGCCACTGGGCCTGGCGCTGCAGTTCCTGCGCTGCCCGCAACTGCTCGGGTGCGGCGCCATCCTTCCTGGCGGCGTTGATGGCGTCGATCAGCGCCACGATGGCCACGCCACCGCGCTGCATCAACTCGAAGTTGCGCGTCTGAATCTGGTCGACGCGGGCCTTGATCTCTGTCTCGGACTGCTTGTGGCAGGTCTGGCAGGCGCGGCTGACGTTCAGCAGCGGGCTGCGCACCCAGTGGTCGGTGACCTTGGTGGCGCCGTCACGCCCGTAGGGCATGTGGCAGTCGGCGCAGGACACGCCGCTGCGCGCATGCACGCCCTGGCTCCACAGCTCGAACTCCGGATGCTGCGCCTTCAGGATCGGCGCACCGGTCTCGGCGTGTTTGTAGTCGAAGAAGCGCTCGCCGCTGGCGAACTTGACTTCGTTCCAGAACTTCTCCTGGTCGCCGGCGCGCAGGCCCTTGCCCCACGGGAAGGTGAGCGGCATCTGCGACGAGCAGTAGTACTCGACGTGGCACTGGCCGCACACGTACGAGCGCATTTCGGTACGCGACGCGTCGGTATTCGGATCGTAGGGCCTGGCGCGGCTCGACGCCCGCCAGCGCTCGATCGACGGCAGGTGCGGCACGGCAGCTTCGGACGTGGCCAGCGCCTGGATGCCCTGGATGAAGCCGGGGCGCGTGACGCGCAACTGCATCGTCTTCGGATCATGGCAGTCGACGCAACTCACCGGATGCGCATGCCCCGATTCGTGCAACTTGGCGCTCAGGTCCTTGTACGAGAACTTGTAGCTCTCGGCGAAGCCCTTCATTGCATCGCCGTCGCCGAGGCTGCGGTACAGCGGCATGATCGACGCGTGGCAGTGCAGGCACGACCCGGTCTGGGGTTTGGTCAGCCGCTCGGTCTGCTCCTGGTCGGCCAGCATGTAGGCGTGGCCGCGCCGGTCGCGGTAGTCGATCGAGAACGCGTAGCCGAGGAACATGCGCTTGAGCCACGGATCGCGTTCGATCTTTTCCTCGGGCAGCGCCTCGCTGCCACCGTGGCCGCCGAAACGCGTGCGCGTGGCCTGCGCCGTCAGCAGATAGGAGCCATACTGCTTGGGCCAGTTGACGCCCCATTTCGCCGCGTCGGTGGTGTCCTCGGTGACCTCCACGAGCTGGGTGTAGGCGGCGGCGGCTTCCTGCTTGCGCTCGAAGATGTTCATGAGCAGGCCCGTGACCGCCGCCGCCACGACGGCGACGACGACGATGAGCACCAGCAGGACCGTGTTGGATACGCCGCGCTGGGCCGCACCGATGCAGGTGGATCTGGGGTTCACGCAAGCCTCCATCGTCAAGAACGAGGGCCACCAAGGCCGGCGCGCTCGCCGTGCCCGACGGACTGATGACAGTGGACGCAGCGCACTTCGTCGCTGCGTCCGGGTACGGCAACGGCCTGGTGCACGAGTTCACCGTGACACGACAGGCAGCTGTCCTGCAGGATGCGGCTGTTCGCCGGCTTGATGGCGATCGGCTCCGCGAAGTCCTGAGCCGTGAAGGCCTTGGAGTGGTGGTAGCCGTTGAGCGCCTTGGCCAGGTACTTGCCGAAGAAATCGTGCGGCAGATGGCAGTCGACACAGCCGGCCACGTGGTGATGGCTGGATTTCTGCCACGCCTCGTACTGCGGCTGCATGATGTGGCAGTTGGCGCAGACCTCGGGGTCGGAGCTCATGTACGACAAGCCCTTCGCGTAGACGAAGGTGTAGCTGCCGATGCCGATCAGGATCCCCAGCAGCAGCGCAAGAGCGAGCATCAACCTGGCGCTGCCTGACATGCCCCGCTGCCGTGTCTGGCTTGCCGTTCGCATAGGTGCTCCCGTGGATGTTCGGCGCGACCGCAGCAGCGCCGGAAAACCACTGCCGCCACGATATACGCGATGGCGCAGCTCTGCCAGACGACGATGTGGCGGTCGCTTGATCGAGCTCAAGCCACAGCGCATCGACGCTCTTCAGTTCAGTCGCCATGGCGCGGCTCGGGCCCCGCCGGCGCCGCGGCGCCGGGCTTGCCCAGGGCCGGCGCGCAAGTTCTTTGCTGCATCATTGCCATATGTCCTCGACACCGCTTTCACTGCTGGTCGTTGCCGCCGACGCTGCCGTCGCAGCGGCCTGCGCGGCCGCCGGCTGGGCCGTGACCCGCGCCGAAACGGCCGCCGACGCGCCGCACCACGACGCCGCGCTCGTCGGCGCCCCCACGCACCAGGCCCTGGCCGAACTGCTGCTGCAGCCCGGGCTGCCGCTGGCCGCTCTGGACAGTGCGGTCGTGGTGCTGGCAGGCATTGCCGACGACGAACTCGAAGCGCAGCTGCTGCGTCTGGGCGTGGAGGACATCGTGCTGGCCGGCGACCCGGCAGCGGTGTTGCGTGCTCTGCATCATGCCGTGGAGCGCAAGGCGGTCGAGCGCTCGACGCGCATGGCCTATGCCACCGACCTGGCCACCGGCCTGCCGCACCAGGCGCAACTGGTCGAGCACATGACGCAACTGTTGGCGCTGCGCGAGCGCGAACCGGCGCCGATGGTGCTGATCGTGCTGCGCGTGGAAGGTTATGCCGGTGCCGCGGCCCGCCTGGGCAGCGAAGCGGCCAACATCCTGCGCCGCAAGGTCGCGGTGCGGCTGCGCAGCGCGCTGCGCGCCAGCGACGTGGTGGCCGCCATCGGGCCCCATGCCTTCGGCGTGCTGCTGGGCCGCCTGGAAGCGCCGAGCGACGGCGAGCGCGTGGCGGCCAAGCTGGTGCGCTCGCTGCAACAGCCCTTCATGGTCGCCGGCCAGGGCTGCGCCGTGGCCGCCGCCGTGGGCCTGGCGCTGTACCCCGAACACGGCAAGGATGCCGAAACGCTGCTGCAAAACGCCAGCGCGCAGGCCGGCTCGGTGGCCACGCTGGGTCGCGACGGCTTTGCCGCCCGCACCGAACGCGGTCCGGCCGCGGCGGCCAACGACGACGCATCCTGAGCGCCCCGAACCGTAGCCCTGCCTGTGGGAGTCTTGTCATGAACCCGTTCAACCAACTGCTGCGCGCCCACGGCGCCAAGTCACCCATCGGCACCTGGGTGTTGTCGGCCAGCCCCATCGTCGCCGAGGCGGTGGGATCAGCCGGCTTCGACTGGGGCGTGCTCGACATGGAGCACGCGCCGGTGGACCTGATGCAGCTCGTGCAGCTGCTGCAGGCCGTGGGCAACACGAAGATGGTGCCGGTGGTGCGCCTGCCTTGGAACGATGCCGTCACCGTCAAGCGCGTGCTCGACGCCGGGGCCTTGACGCTGCTGTTCCCGATGGTGCAAAGCGCCGACGAAGCGCGGCGCGCCGTGGCTGCCACGCGTTATCCGCCCGAGGGCGTGCGCGGCATGGCCGGCATGAGCCGGGCGTCACGCTTCGGTACCACGCGCGACCACCTGCGCACCGCGAATCAGTCGATCGCTGTCGTCGTGCAGCTCGAGACGCCGGCGGCCGTGGCGCGGCTGGAGGAGATCGCCGCCGTGCCCGGCGTGGATGCACTCTTCGTGGGCCCGGCGGACCTGTCGGGCGCCATGGGTCATGCCGGCGAACTGATGCACCCCGACGTCATGAACCTGATGACCGACGCGGCGGAACGCGCCGAGGCCGTGGGCGTCCCCATCGGCACCGTCGGCGGCTCACCCGAGGAGGTCACGCGCTACCGCGCCGCAGGCTACGACTTCGTGGCCGTGTCGTCCGACCTCGGCCTGCTGATGCGCGGCGCGCAGGCAGCGGTGCAGGCACTGCGCAATGTCGGTGGCACGGCCCATGTGCACACCCTCGTCGAGGGCACGCGCACCGAAGGTGGGGCCTAGAGGAGCCTAGAGGAGGCGAGCGCGAGAGATTTCCGTCGCGAGCGTGCCGAGCTTGGGTTGAGGAGCACAGCCGTACACCCGTACGGCGAGCACCGCAGACCCGAGATCGGCAGGCGCAGCAGGAAAGCTCACGCGCTCAGCGCTGGATGTCGCCCAGGCAGAGGTACTTGATCTCGACGTAGTCGTCCATGCCCTGGTGCGCGCCCTCGCGGCCCAGCCCCGACTGCTTGACGCCGCCGAAGGGCACCTCGGCGGTGGAGATGAGGCCGGTGTTGATGCCCACCATGCCGTACTCCAGCGCTTCGCCGACGCGGAAGACGCGGCCGATGTCGCGGCTGTAGAAGTAGCTGGCGAGGCCGAATTCGGTGTCGTTGGCCAGCGCGATGGCCTCGGCCTCGGTCTCGAAGCGGAACACCGGCGCCACCGGGCCGAAGGTCTCCTCGCGTGCGCACAGCATCTCCGCCGTGACACCGGCCAGCACCGTCGGCGTGTAGAAGCGGTCGCCGATGCGGCTGCCGCCGATGACCACATGGGCACCCTTGGCCACGGCGTCGGCGACATGGCTTTCGACCTTGGCGATGGCTGCGTCGTCGATCAGCGGGCCCTGGGTGACGCCGGCCTCGAAGCCGCTGCCGACCTGGATGCCGCCGGCCCTGGCGGCCAGCTTCTGCACGAAGGCGTCGTGGACGCCGGCCTGCACGTAGAAGCGGTTGGCGCAGACGCAGGTCTGGCCGGCGTTGCGGTACTTGCTGACCATCGCGCCTTCGACCGCGGCGTCGATGTCGGCGTCGTCGAAGACGATGAAGGGCGCGTTGCCGCCGAGTTCCAGGCTGAGCTTCTTCACCGTCGGCGCGCATTGCCGCGCCAGGATGCGGCCGACCTCGGTGGAGCCGGTGAACGACAAGTGGCGCACGACGTCGCTGCTGCACAGCACCTTGCCGATCTCGATGCTGTTGTCGCTGTCGGCGCTGAGCACGTTCAGCACCCCGGCCGGCATGCCGGCGCGCTGCGCCAGTTCGGCGGCGGCCAGCGCCGACAACGGTGTCTGTTCGGCCGGCTTGATGATCACCGGGCAGCCGGCGGCCAGCGCCGGCGCCACCTTGCGCGTGATCATCGCAATCGGGAAGTTCCACGGCGTGATCGCCGCGCAGACGCCGATCGGCTGCTTGACGACGAGGTAGCGCTTGTTGTTGTCGGTGGTCGGGATGGTCTCGCCGTAGACGCGCTTGGCCTCTTCGGCAAACCACTCGACGAAGCTGGCGCCGTAGACCACTTCACCGCGCGCTTCGGCCAGCGGCTTGCCTTGCTCGGCGGTCATGATGCGTGCCAGGTCGTCGGCGTGCTGGTGCAGCAGCGTGAACCACTTCATCAGGATTGCTGATCTTTCCTTGGCTGTCTTGCCGCGCCACGCCGGCCAGGCCTTGTTGGCGGCAGCGATCGCCGCCGCTGCGTCGACCGGGCCCAGATTGGCGACCTGGGCCAGTTCGCGCCCGGTCGCCGGGTCGACGACGGCAAAGCGTGAGCTCCCCGGCACCCAGGCGCCGTTGATCAGGCCGTCGGTCTTGAGCAGGCCGGGGTCGGCGAGGGTCGAAAGAGGGGAGGATTTCGTGTCCATGGGGGGCTCCGCAGCAGGTCGATGCGCGCATCATAGGCCCCGCAACGGACCCCTACCTATAATCAAAGGTTCTTAAAAATCAAGCACTTGGCATCAGCCGATGCCCGCTTGCACGCAGCGAAAGCCACGGCATGAAAGCCTCCGAGATCCGCGCCACCTTCCTGAAGTTCTTCGAGTCCAAGGGCCACACCATCGTGGCCAGCTCGCCCGTGGTGCCCGGTGACGACCCGACGCTGCTGTTCACCAACGCCGGCATGAACCAGTTCAAGGACGTGTTCCTGGGTCACGACAAGCGGCCCTACACGCGCGCGGCCACGAGCCAGAAGTGCATCCGCGCCGGCGGCAAGCACAACGACCTCGAGAACGTGGGCTACACGGCGCGCCATCACACCTTCTTCGAGATGCTGGGCAACTTCAGCTTCGGCGACTACTTCAAGCACGACGCACTGCTGTACGCGTGGGAGCTGCTCACGGTGCACTTCAAGCTGCCGCCCGACAAGCTGTGGGCCACCGTGTACGCCGACGACGACGAGGCCTACGACATCTGGTTCAAGGTCATCGGGTTGCCGGCCGAGCGCATCGTGCGCATCGGCGACAACAAGGGCGCGCGTTACGCGTCCGACAATTTCTGGATGATGGGTGACACAGGGCCCTGCGGCCCGTGCAGCGAGATCTTCTACGACCACGGGCCGGAAGTGGCCGGCGGCCCGCCCGGGTCGCCCGAACAGGACGGCGACCGCTACATCGAGATCTGGAACAACGTCTTCATGCAGTTCAACCGCACCGAAGACGGCGTCATGCACGCTCTGCCCAGGCCCAGCGTCGACACCGGCATGGGCCTGGAGCGGCTGGCCGCGGTGCTGCAGCAGGTGCACAGCAACTATCAGATCGACATCTTCGTGCGGCTGCTGGCGGCGGCCAGGAGTGCGGTCGATGTCGCCGCCGGCGCGGCGCCGGGCGGCGCCGGTTGCGACCCGGAGTCGCCGTCGCTGAAGGTCATCGCCGACCACATCCGCGCCTGCAGCTTCACCATCGCCGACGGCGTCATCCCCGGCAACGAAGGCCGCGGCTACGTGCTGCGGCGCATCGCACGGCGTGCCATCCGCCACGGCTACAAGCTCGGCGCGCGCAGGCCCTTCTTCCACACCCTGGTGCTGCCGCTGGCGGTGGAGATGGGCGAGGCCTACCCCGAACTCAAGCGCGAAGCTTTGCGCGTGACCGAGGTGCTGAAGCAGGAAGAGGAGCGCTTCTTCCAGACCATCGCCAACGGCATGGAGATCCTCGAGGCCGCGCTGTCTTCACTCCCTCTCCCGCACGCGGGAGAGGGGGCCAAGGTGCTCGCCGGCGACCTCGCCTTCAAGCTGCACGACACCTTCGGCTTCCCGCTCGACCTCACGGCCGACGTCTGCCGCGAGCGCGGTGTGGCGGTCGACGAGGCCGGCTTCAACACCGCCATGGCACGCCAGCGCGAGCAGGCGCGCGCTGCCGCGAAGTTCAAGATGGCCGCGGGCCTGGAGTACACCGGCGACGCCACCACCTTCCACGGCTACGAGCACCTGGTGTGCGAGCACAGCAAGGTCGGTGCGATCTACATCGACGGCACGCCGGTGGCCCGTGCGCGCGCCGGCGACGACGTCGTGATCGTGCTCGACCACACGCCCTTCTACGCCGAGAGCGGCGGCCAGGTCGGCGACAGCGGCGAGCTGCGCAACCCGCGCGCCCGTGTGCTGGTGGACGACACTGTGAAGGTGCAGGCCAGCGTGCACGGCCACCAGGGGCGCATCGTCGAAGGCGAGGTCGAGGTCGGCGACATGTTCGTCGCCCGCGTCGACGCCGCACGGCGCGCCAAGACGGTGCGCAACCACAGCGTCACCCACCTCATGCACAAGGCGCTGCGCGAGGTGCTGGGCGCGCACGTGCAGCAGAAAGGTTCGCTGGTGAATGCCGAACGCACACGCTTCGACTTCGCCCACCACGCGCCGCTGAGCGAGGCGCAGATCGTGCAGGTGGAAGCGCTGGTCAACGCCGAGATCCTGGCCAACGCCGCCACGCAGGCGCGCGTGATGGGCTTGGAGGACGCGCAGCGGGCCGGCGCGATGATGCTGTTCGGCGAAAAGTACGGCGACGAGGTGCGCGTGCTCGACATCGGCAGCAGCCGCGAGCTCTGCGGCGGCACCCATGTGCAGCGCACCGGCGACATCGGCGTCTTCAAGATCGTCGCCGAAGGCGGCGTGGCTGCGGGCATCCGCCGCGTCGAGGCAGTGACGGGCGACAACGCGCTGGCCTATCTGCAGCAGCTGGAGGCCACGCTCGGCAGCGTCGCCGGCACCCTCAAGGCCACGCCGGCCGAGGTGCCGGCGCGCGTGGCCGCCGTGCTCGACCACGTGCGGGCGCTGGAAAGGGAGATCACCGCGCTCAAGGGCCGGCTCGCCAGCGCCCAGGGCGACGAACTGCTGGCGCAGGCGGTGAACGTGCAGGGCCAGAGCGGCGCCATCCGCGTGCTCGCCGCCACGCTGCAAGGCGCCGACGCCAGGGCCTTGCGCGAGACCATGGACAAGCTCAAGGACAAGCTCAAGACCGCGGCCATCGTGCTGGCGGCGGTGGACGGCGGCCGCGTGCAGCTGGCCGCCGGCGTCACCGCCGACGTGCTGGCCAACAGCGCCGCACGCATCAAGGCCGGCGAGCTGGTCAACTTCGTCGCCCTGCAGGTGGGGGGCAAGGGCGGCGGCAAGCCGGACCTGGCGATGGCCGGCGGCACCGATGCCGCCGCGCTGCCGGCGGCGCTGGCCTCGGTGGCGGGCTGGGTCGGCGCGCGCATCTGACGCTCGCGCGGCCGGCCGCAGGCGACGGCTACAGCGGCATCACGTCGAAGGCGATCGTCAGCCGCGCGGCGTCGTCGTGCAGCGGCGTCGTGCCGTGCCAGAACATCGAAGGGAACAACACCAGCCGCCCCGGTGCCGGCGCCACCTCGCGTCGCACCAGGCCGGCCAGCCCGGTGTCGATGTCGGGCTGGCCGAAACGCAACCAACCGTCGCGTCGCGACGCGTCGGCGCAGCTCGCCGGCACCTGCACGTAGTAGGCCGAGCTGACCCAGCCGTGCGGGTGCACGTGGTCGGTGTGCAAGCCGTGGCGGCCCAGCCGCGACGACCACGAATCGGCATAGCGCCAGCCGCTGCCGCGGCGCTTCAGGAAGGGGTGCGCCGGGTCGGACGGCAGCGTGGCGATGTAGTCGGCCACGGCCTCGGTGATGCGCGCCTTCAGCGCGTCCACCAGCGGGTGGCTCTGTTCGAAGATGTCGCCCAGCGTCTGCGTGCCGTGGCGCAGCGTCTGGTCGATCGGCGGCTGGCGGTCGCCGTGCAGCGTGGCGAGCTCGGCCGCCAGCGCGATGTTGAAGCTCGCCATGTCGACCCAGCCGGCGGGCGGCGGCAGCTCGCAGACGCGCACGAAGCGCGACACGTCGTTGAGCCAGGCCTCACGCGGGTCGCCATTCATGCGCCAGGCCAGTCCCAGCAGCGCCAGCGCGTACTGGTCGTGCGGCGCCAGCCGGCAGGCGGCTTCGGCCGCGCCCAGCGCTGTTACGCCCCGGCGCGCGATGAGCAGGCTGGCAGCGAAGTTGGCGTGCAGTTCGGCGTCGTCGGGCGCCAGCGTCACCGCCTGACGGTGCGCCGCCAGGCCGGGCTCGACCTCGCCCAGCCGCACCAGGCAGCGGCCCAGGCCGTCGTGCAGGCGGGGCTCCTGCGGCGCCCGGCGCAAGGCCTCGCGGTAGGCCGCTGCGGCATCGGCGTGGCGCTCGGCGCGCCACAGCAGGTGCCCCAGCAGGGCGGGCAGCTGCGGCGCGTTCGGCAAGGTGGTGATGGCCTGCCGCAGTTCGGCGTCGAAGTCGGCGTGTCCGAGCCGCCAGCGCAGCCGCGCCAGGTCGTAATGCGCCAGCGCATGGCCGGCATCCCGAGCCAGTGCCGAGCGGTAGGCCTGCAGCGCTTCGTGCAGCCGGCCCAGGCTCTGCAGCGTGTTGCCGTGGTTGTAGTGCGCGTCGGCCTGGTCCAGGCCCAGCCTCAGCGCGGTCTCGTGCGCCTGCAGCGCCTGGGCGTGGCGGTGGCAACGCTGCAGCAGCACGGCGCGGTTGTGGTGCAGCGCGGCACGCTCGGGCGCCAGCTGCAGCGCGGTGTCGAGCGTGGCCAGTGCCTCGTCGATGCGGCCAGCGTCGCCCTGCAGCTGTGCCGCCAGTTGCAGCATCGCTGCGCGCGGGCCGCCGGGCATGGCGATGGCGCGCTGCAGGGCCGTGGCTGCTGCGGCGGCGCGGCCTTGGGCGTGCAGGGTGCGAGCCCGGTTGTAGTGGGCTTCGGTGTAGTCGGCCTTGAGCGTGAGCGCCTGCTCGAAGCAGGGCAGGGCGTCGGCCGGCCGGCCGGTACGCAGCAGCAAATTGCCCAGGTTGTTCCAGACATGCGGCTGGCCGGCATGGGCCTGCAGCGAGCGCCGCCACCAGGTCTCGGCGGCGACTTCGTCGCCGCGCGTGCGTGCGAGGCTGCCGAGCAGCTGCAGTGCGTCGGGCTGCGCCGGCGCGAGCTGCAGCGCCTGCAGGTAGGCGGCCTCGGCGGTGGTGGTGTCGCCGCGCTGCTGGGCGTCGAAACCGTGGCGCACGATCTCGGCGGCCCGGGCGGCGGCTGGGGCGGGCGTCGGGCTCATGCGCACGAGCATAGCGGCGGTCGGTGGTGACACGCGGCGACGAAGATTGGAATTGGCTTCTCATCCATCGCCGCGTCCGCGCGCGACGCATCCTGGCTCACCGCCGTGGTGCAAACTTCACGGTCCCCGGCTCGAACCTCCCGTCGCCCGATGTCTGCCTTCACGACCCACCTGCCCGACAGCTCCGAAGCCGAACTGGCGGCCTTCGACACGATCTGCGAACGGCTGGCGGGTTTCGACGACGTGCTCAGCTTCGAGTCCATCGATGGTTTCCTGACCGCGCTGGCCGCCGGACCGCAACTGCCTGCCGTCGAGGACTGGCTGCCCGCGATGTGCGGTGACGCCTTCGATCGCGCCTTCGCCGATCCCGAGGACCACGCCCAGGCCCTGCGCCCGCTGCAGGCGCGGCTGGACGTGCTGCGCCGGCAGCTCGACCCCGAGGCCCTGCTCGAACGCGCCGACGAGATGCGGCTGTTGCCCCTGCTCGCCGAGTACACCGACACCGACCGCCAGCGCGTCGTCGACGAAGGCGTGATGACAGCCGAAGAAGCCACCTTCCTGCAATCAGGCGCACTGTGGGCACAGGGCTTCCTGGACGCGACGGAGGCCTTCCCGGAGATCTGGGTCGAACCCACGGACGAGGCGACGGCCGTCGACTTCGGCATCCTGGTCGACCAGATCGCAGCGCTGCTGCTGCCCCCGGGCAGCGACGAAGCGCGGACCCACGCGGCGCTGTACTGGCCGACAGGCGAGCCGACGCGCGACGACCTGTTGTCCGAAGCCTGTTGGGCAGTGCAGGACCTGCGCCTGTACTGGGTCGACCACGCCCCGCGGCCGGCGACGCGGCGCGTCGCGCCCACGCCCGGCCGCAACGACCCGTGTCCGTGTGGCAGCGGCAGGAAGTACAAGAAGTGTCATGGCGCCCCGGCGGCGTAGACCACCGCCGCCGCACCGCCTCAGGCGTAAGTCAAGGCCCGCGCCTTGCCCCAGAACACGCGGTAAGTGTAGATCGTGTAGCCGACGATCATGGGCACCGTGATGGCGCAGCCGAACAGGATCACGGCCAGTGCCTCGGTGGCGCTGGCCGCCTCCCAGATCGTCATGCGGTCGATCACCACGTAGGGAAACAGGCTGTAGGCCAGGCCGACGGCACCGAGCACGAACACCGTCACCACCATCGCGAACGGCAGCCAGCACAGGCGGCCCAGCACGGCGCGGCTGTTGAGCACCACGCGCGCGACGACCAGCGCGGTCAGCGTCATCAGCGGGATCGGCAGCAGCACGATCAACTCCGGCATGCTGAACCAGCGCTCGCGCACCGTCGCGCTGACCCACGGCGTGGCCAGCGAGATCAGGCCCATGCCCAGCACCACCGGCGGCCAGGCGATCTTGGCCCAGCGCATGGCCTGCTGCTGCAGCTCGCCGTCGGTCTTCATCAGCAGCCAGCCGGCGGCCAGCAACACGTAGGCCGCAGGCAGCAGCAACATGATCACGGCGGCGAAGAACTGGTATTCCCAGCCCTGTGCAAAGCCGGTGATGTAGCGGCCGAGCATCCAGCCCTGGCTGGCCGCCGCGATGCCGCTGCCGGCGAAGAAGGCGAAGTTCCACAGCGGCTTGCGCGCAGCCTGTGCCTTGACGCGGAAGTCGAAGGCGACGCCGCGCAGGATCAAACCGACGAGCATCAGCGCTACCGGCAGGTACAGCGCGGTGAGCACCATGCCGTGGGCCTTGGGGAAGGCGATCAGCAGGATGCCGACGCCGAGCACGAGCCAGGTCTCGTTGGCGTCCCAGAAGGGGCCGATGGACGAGATCATGGTGTCCTTCTGGGCGTCGCTGGCGCGGTGCAGCAGCATTCCGACGCCGAGGTCGAAGCCGTCCAGCACCACGTAGACCAGCATCGCCAGGCCCATCAGGCCCAGGAAGACGATGGGCAGTGCGTGCGCCCAGTTCATGGCTGTGCTCCGGCGGCGACGGGCGTCTGCGGCGGGGCCGGTGCCATGTCCACCGGCTTCTCGGCCATGTACTTGACGACGGCGACGTAGGCCACGATCAGTGCCAGGTAGACCGTGACGTAGAGCGCCAGCGTGAGCGCGATCATCGGCGCCGGCACGTTGGAGGCGACCTCGTCGACGCGCACGAGGCCGAAGACGATGAAGGGCTGGCGCCCGATCTCGGTCACGTACCAGCCGGCCACCGTGGCCAGCCAGCCCGAGAACGACA
Source organism: Rubrivivax sp. (assembly GCA_030680415.1). Classification (GTDB taxonomy): domain Bacteria; phylum Pseudomonadota; class Gammaproteobacteria; order Burkholderiales; family Burkholderiaceae_C; genus Rubrivivax. Next base: position 34,763 of record JAUXVE010000007.1, on the reverse strand, counting down.
TGCCGGCCAGGCCCCACAGCAGCGGCCGCGGCAGTCGATCGGCGATCCAGGCGCGGCGCTTGTACAGCCACAGCCCGGCCCAGCTGAAGGCCAGCATCAGCACCCCGGTGCCGACCATGATGCGAAAGGCGAAGAACAGCGGCGCCACCGGCGGGTGCTCCCAGCCCCTGGCGCCCTTGAAGTCGTTCAGGCCCCGCAGTTCGCCGTTCGCGTCGTGCTTGAGGATCAGCGCCGCGCCCTTCGGGATCGCGATCTCGAAGCGGTTGCTGCGCGTGCTCTCGTCGGGCCAGGCGAACAGCAGCAAGGGCGCGCCGCGCTGCGTCTGCCAGATGGCTTCCATGGCAGCCACCTTCTGCGGCTGGTGCTCGAGCGCGTTCAGGCCGTGCAGGTCGCCGACCACGATCTGCAGCGGTATCAGGATCGCGCCCAGCGTCAGCCCCACCCGCAGCACCTTCGGCGTCGATTCATTGGCCTTGCGCCTGAGCAGTTGCCAGGCGCTCACGCCGGCGAGCAGGAAGGCCACCGTGAGGCCAGACGCCAGCAGCACGTGCGTCAGCTGGTAGGGCATGCTGGGGTTGAAGATGACCTCCGCCCAGCTCTTGACGAAGAACTCGCCGCCGCGGATCTCGTGGCCGGTGGGGGTCTGCATCCACGAATTGAGGGCCAGGATCCAGAACGCGCTCAAGGTGGTGCCGAAGGCGACCAGGAAAGTGGCCAGGAGGTGCACCCTTTCACTGACCTTGCCGTGCCCGAACAGCATGATGCCGAGGAAGCTGGCCTCCAGGAAGAACGCCGTCAGCACCTCGTAGCCCAGCAGCGGCCCGGCGATGTTGCCCACGCGCTCCATGTAGCCCGGCCAGTTGGTGCCGAACTGGAAACTCATCGTGATGCCGCTGACGACGCCGAGCGCGAAGGTCAGTGCGAAGACCTTGGTCCAGAAGCGGTAGGCCATCAGCCAGGCGTCGTCGTTGGTCTTCAGCCAGCGTAGGCGGAAGAACAGCAGCGTCCAGGCCAGGGCGATGGTGATCGTTGGAAACAGGATGTGGAAAGTGATGTTGGCCGCGAACTGCATGCGGGCCAGGATCAGTGCGTCCATGAATGGTGCCTCCACAGCGCAGGGCGACAACTTGCAGCCTGCATGGCGATCTTCACCGATGTGCCCGGTTATACCCGCACCCGGGGTTTACCCCTGGATCTTGCGGCGACCCGACACGGCGAGCGGGCCTGCTAGAGTCTCGCGCCATGTCGCCCCCCGTCGAGTTGCAAGGCAAACACATCGTGCTCGGTCTGTCGGGCGGCATCGCCTGCTACAAGGCCGCCGAACTGGCGCGCGAACTCGTCAAGTCCGGTGCCACGGTGCAGGTGGTGATGACGGAGGCAGCGGCGCAGTTCATCACCGCCGTCACGATGCAGGCGCTCAGCGGCCGGCCCGTTTTCACCAGCCAGTGGGACGCCCGGCAGCCCAACGGCATGGCGCACATCGAGCTGTCGCGCGCGGCCGACGCCGTACTGGTGGCGCCGGCCAGCGCCGACTTCATCGCCCAACTGGCGCAGGGCCGCGCCGGCGAGTTGCTGAGCCTGCTGTGCCTGGCGCGCCCCATGCGCACCTGCCCGCTGCTCGTGGCGCCGGCCATGAACCGCGAGATGTGGGCGCACCCGGCGACGCAGCGCAACGTGGCGCAGATCGTCGCCGACGGCGCCACCGTGCTCGGCCCCGCAAGCGGCGACCAGGCCTGCGGTGACGTGGGCGACGGCCGCATGCTCGAAGCCGCCGAACTGCGCGACGAGCTGATCGCCGTTTTCCAGCCCAAGGTGTTGGCGGGCCGCTCGGTGCTCGTCACCGCCGGGCCCACCTTCGAGGCCGTCGATCCGGTGCGCGGCATCAGCAACCACTCCAGCGGCAAGATGGGTTTCGCTGTCGCGCGCGCTGCCGCCGAGGCCGGTGCCCGCGTCACGCTGGTGGCCGGCCCGGTGCACCTGCCGACGCCGCGCGGCGTGCGGCGCATCGACGTGCAGAGCGCGCAGCAGATGCTCGACGCGGTGCTGCCCGAAGCGCCGCGGCACGAGGTCTTCGTCGCCACCGCGGCGGTGGCCGACTGGCGCCCGGCCCGTGTGGTCGACGGCAAGATCAAGAAGGACGGCAGCGGCCGCGTGCCGGCGCTGGAGCTGATCGAGAACCCGGACATCCTGGCCACCGTGGCGCGCCTGCCGGCGGCTGCAAGGCCGTGGTGCGTGGGCTTCGCCGCCGAGAGCCACGACCTCGTGCGCCATGCCCGCGACAAGCTCGCGCGCAAGGGGGTGCCGCTGATCGTGGCCAACCTGGGCCCGGCCACGTTCGGGCGCGACGACAACACGTTGCTGCTCGTCGACGCGCAGGGCGAACGCGAACTGCCGCACGCCGACAAGCTGACCTTGGCGCGCCAGCTCGTTGCAGAGATTGCAACGCGCCTGCCGGCCGGGCCGGCATGACCGTCATCGACGTCAAGGTGCTCGACGCGCGCATGGCCGGGTTGCTGCCGGCCTACGCCACGCCGGGCAGCGCTGGCCTGGACCTGCGCGCCTGCCTGGATGAGCCGCTGGTGTTGGCACCCGGCCAGGCCGAACTGGTCCCCACCGGACTGGCCATCCACATCGGCGACCCCGGACTGGCGGCGATGCTGCTGCCGCGCTCGGGACTGGGGCACCGGCACGGCATCGTGCTGGGCAACCTGGTCGGCCTGATCGACAGCGACTACCAGGGCCCGCTGATGGTGAGCTGCTGGAACCGTGGCCGCGCCGCGTTCACGATCGCGCCCATGGACCGTATCGCGCAGATGGTCATCGTGCCCGTTGTGCAGGCCGCGTTTCGCCGCGTCGACGAATTCGCGTCATCGGCACGGGGCGACGGCGGCTTCGGCTCCACCGGCCGCGGCTGAGCATGTCGTCTCCCTCTCCCCGGACCCGGGGGAGAGGGCGGGGGTGAGGGGGCTGCCCTCTCAGTGCAGCGCCGAAGACCCGCCTGAAGAAGCCGCGCCGCTGCCCAGCACCGTGATCGGCGAGCCACCGACGCTGCGCGCCTGGCGCTCGTCGCTGCTGGCCGCGCGCACGTCCTGCACCTTGATCGTCAGCCGCAGTGCCATGCCGGCCAGCGGATGGTTGCCGTCCAGCACGACGTGCGTGGCGAAGACGTCGGTCACGACGTAGATCGCGTCGGCCGGCATGCCGGGCGTGACGCTGCCGGGAGGCAGGCCCTCGAAGGTCATGCCGGCTTCGAGCTGTTCGGGAAACAGCTTGCGGTCCTCGAAGCACACCAGCTCGGGCCGGTAGTCGCCGAAGGCGTGTTCGGGCTCCAGCTGCAGTTGCAACTCGTCGCCGGCGGCGTGCCCGGCCAGCGCCTCCTCGACCTTGGCCAGCAGGTCGTCGCCGCCAAAGAAGAACTCCACCGGCTGCGCCAGTTCGTCGATCGGGCGGTTTTGCGCGTCGTCGAGTTTCCACGTCAGGGTGACGACACAAGGGGCGGTGATCTGCATCGCGGAATGATCGCACAAGGCCGCCGGCGCGCGCGCGCGTGCCAGGGGCCCGAGGCAAGCGCTTCGGTCAGAATCGCGCGATGGACGTGAACGCCCCGCTTGCCCTGCTCGGCGGCCTGTCGCCGGCGGTCTTCATGCGCCGTTACTGGCAGAAAGCGCCGCTGCTCGTGCGCCAGGCCTGGCCGGGCGTGGTGCCGCCGCTGCCGCGCCGCGAGATGTTCGAACTGGCCGCCAGCGACGACGTCGAGTCGCGACTGGTCGTCTGCGACGCCGGGCGCTGGCGCGTGCGTCCGGGACCGCTGCCGCGGCGTGCGCTGCCGCCGCTGGCGCGCCCCGGCTGGACGCTGCTCGTGCAGGGCCTGGACCTGCACGTGGCCGCTGCGCGCGAGATGCTGGAGTGCTTTCGATTCGTGCCCGACGCGCGGCTCGACGACCTCATGCTGTCCTGGGCCAGCGCGGGCGGCGGCGTCGGCCCGCACATCGACAACTACGACGTCTTCCTGTTGCAGGTGCACGGCCGACGGCGCTGGAAGGTCGGACGGGTGGCCGACGCGTCGTGGGTCGAAGGCGAGCCGCTGAAACTGCTGCGCCGCTTCGAGCCGCAACACGACTGGCTGCTCGAACCCGGCGACATGCTCTACCTGCCGCCGCGCTGGGGCCACGATGGTGTGGCCGAGGGCACGGACTGCATGACGTGCTCGATCGGTTTTCGCACGCCGACGGCCGGCGAACTGGGGCGCGATCTGCTGCAACGCCTGGCCCAGGACGACGGCGACGACGGCCCGCTCTACCGCGACCCGCGCCAGGGTGCCACGGCAGCGCCGGGCGCCATCCCCGACGCCTTGCTGGCCTTCGCCAGGATGGCGGTGGCGCGCTGCATGGCCGACCCGCAGGGGCTGGCGCGGGCCCTGGGCGAATCGCTCACCGAGCCCAAGCCGCGGGTCTGGTTCGAACGTCCCGTGGCAGCGCCCGGCGCCGGCGGCGGCGTGCGGCTCGATGCGCGCAGCCGCATGATGTACGACCCGCGCCACGTCTACGTCAACGGCGAGGCGTTTGCGGCCAGTGGCCGCGACGCGCGGCTGATGCGGCACCTGGCCGACACACGCCGGCTCTCGGCGGCCGACCGCGCACGCCTGGGCCCGGCCGCCGCCGCGCTGCTGGCGGAGTGGGTGGACGCGGGCTGGCTGCAAGGAGACCCTGCATGAACGCGCAAGACCCACCCAGCGACGCAACCCCGGTCATCGACGGCCCTGCCGCCTGGCAGGCAGCCGTGGTCTGGGGCATCGACGCCGCCATGGCGCGTGGCGCCCGCCGCATCACCTGCGTCGACCCCGACTTCGAGCACTGGCCGCTCGACGCCCCGGCGTTGTTGCAGCGCCTGACGGCCTGGTTGCGGCTGCCGCAGCGTCGTCTGGTGCTGCTGGCGCGGCACTACGACGAAGTGCCGCGGCGCTTTCCCCGTTTCACCGCCTGGCGGCGCGACTTCTCGCATGCCATCGAGGCCTGGCAAGCGCCTCAGGAGTTGTCGCAGGACCTGCCGATGCTGCTGCTCGACGACGGCCCGATCAGCGTGCAGCTCATCGACGGCGTGCGCTGGCGGGGACGGACGGCCGTGGATCAACGAACGGCCACACTCTGGCGCGAGCGAGTTGATGTCGTTCTGCAACGGTCGGAGCCGGGTTTCGGTGCCAGCACCCTTGGCCTCTAGGGATTTCCCTGGGTCGGGCTATACTGAGCGGCTAGACACAAAAGTTCAATGAATTTGTTGTGTCTAAGCAAGATGGGTCTCTGAGCGTTGGCTGAGAGTGCCCCACAACAAGCTCCCTGACCGACCCACCACTCCTGAGGTTACACATGAACAAGTCGCTCGTTTTGGCTTCCCTGGTTGCTGCCCTGGCCCTGGCCGCTTGCGGCAAGAAGGAAGAGGCGCCGGCCCCCGCGCCCGCCCCGGTTGCCGCCCCGGCCCCGGAACCGGCTCCTGCGGTTGCAACCGCGGTTGACGCCGCCGCCAGCGCTGCCTCCGCTTCCATCGGCGCCGCCGAGACCGCTGCTTCGGCCGCCGACATGGCTGTCGAGGCCGCCAAGGACGCCGCCGCTGCCGTCAAGAAGTGACCGGCTCGCGCCGCATGGCGCGAGGCACGAAAAAGCCGCCCGAAGGCGGCTTTTTCGTTGCCGGGTCGAAGCCGTTCTCGCTCAGCGAAGTTCCTTCAGCAACAGGGCCACGATGCGTTGGCCGTTCTCGCCGACATCGGGCGCGCCGGCCGAGGTCTGCACCGACACCGTGGTCCTGGCATCGCCGCCCTTGAGCGCCACTCGGTAGCGCACCGCGGCCTGCGGGTTGCTGGTGTTGCCGAACAGGCGCGACCAGAATCCCGGCTCGTCCTGGCCCGCGTACTTGGGGTCGACATAGCGCACGTAGTACAGGCCCGCGGCGCGGTCGCGGTCTTCCACCGTGAAGCCGCCGCGGTCCAGCGCCAGACCGACCTGGCGCCAGGCACGGTCGAAGGTCTCGTCCACCTCCAGCGCAGCGATGCCGGGCGTGGTGATGGCCCGTGCGCGTGCCGGCGCAGCGCCGCCGACGACGGCAGTGGGCGTGGCCGTGCTGGCAGCGGCGGCACGCGCCTGGTCCTCCCTGGCGCCCAAGGTCACCATCAGCCGGGCCAGGACCTCGGCTTCGAGCTCGGGGTCGTTGGCACGTGCGCGCCATGTCGTCGCTTCGCGCGTGACGCCGACGAACACCTCTTCGGCGCCGCGGTGCGAGACGTAGATCTCGCTGCCGCTGGCCGTGCGCTCGACGCGGGTGCGGAAACGGTCGCGTTCGCCGGTGTCGTAGAGGTTGCCCACCAGGCGGCCGATGGTGTTGCGCACGGCGTCGTTGGGGAGCTTGGCGCGGTTCTCGTTCCAGTTCGTTTCCATGACACCGGCGGGCGCGTCTTCGACGTCGAGCGTGAAGCCGCTTTTCTCCCAGAAGGCGCGCAGCTGCGGCCACAGCTGCTCGGGCGTCTGCGACGTGACGAGCCAGCGTTGCTGGCCGTGGCGCTCGAGGCGCAGGTCACCGCTGGCGTTCAGGGCCACGGTGGGCGTGGCCACGGGACCGGCAGCTGTTGTCGCCGTGGCGGCACCGGCCGCCGTCGACGCGCTGACGACGCCACCCCGCGGTTGGTAGCGCGAATCACGCGCCAGCTGCGTCAGGTCGGGTGGCACTTCCAGGGCCTTGGTGCCGGCCGCGGCGCTGCGGTAGTCGACCTTCTCGCCCGAGAACAGGCCGTCGGTCGAGGTGCAGGCGGCCAGCAGGCCGGCCAGCGCCGCCAGCGCCAGGGTGCGCAGCCGCATGGGGATGACGGCGTTGAAAGGATTCACGTTCGATGTCTCCGCCACGGCCGCAGTGCGGCCATGCAAATGGGCAAGGGGTAGCAGGGAATAGGGGTCGCTCAGCCCAGCAGGCCGCTGTCGCGCAGCGCCTGGCCGACCTGGGCCTGGCCGCTGGCGGTGAGCGGCACGATGGGCAGCCGCACCCGCGGGCTGCAGCGCCCGAGTTGCGCCAGCGCCCATTTGGTGGGCGCCGGGCTGGGCTCGCAGAACAACTGCTTGTGCAACGGCAGCAGGCGCAGATGCAGCGCCGCGGCGCTGCGCGCATCGCCGGCGATGGCCGCCATGCACAACTCGTGCATCAGCCGCGGCGCGACGTTGGCGGTGACGCTGACATTGCCTTGCCCGCCGAGCAGCATCAGTGCCACCGCGGTGCCGTCGTCGCCCGAGTAGACCGCGAAGCCCTCGGGGGCGTGCTTGATCAGCTGGCAGGCGCGTTCGATGTTGCCGCTGGCTTCCTTGACGCCCACGATGCCGGGCAGCCGGGCCAGGCGCAGCGCGGTCTCGGGCAGCATGTCGGCCACCGTGCGGCCGGGCACGTTGTACAGCACCATCGGCAGGTCCACCGCCTCGGCGATGGCGCGGAAGTGCTGGTAGATGCCTTCCTGCGAAGGCCGGTTGTAGTAGGGCACCACCGACAGGTGGCAGTCGGCCCCGACCTGCTTGGCAAAACGCGTCAGCTCGATGGCCTCTGCGGTGGCGTTGGCACCGGTGCCGGCCATGATCGGCACGCGCCCTGCGGCATGCTGCACCGCGACGCGGATGATCTCGCAGTTCTCTTCCATCGTCACCGTGGGTGACTCGCCCGTGGTGCCGACGACACCGATGCAGTCGGTGCCCTCGGCGATGTGCCAGTCGATCAGCGCGCGCAGCGCGGCGTAGTCGATGCTGCCGTCCTCGGCCATCGGGGTCACGAGGGCGACGATGCTGCCTTGAATGGGGTTCATGCGGTGCGGGCGTCGGGTGAATCGCGAGATTTTAGCTGCCCGGCCCGGCCAGGCTGTAGCGCGGCGCCGCGGCGGTGTCCGGCTGCTGGACGGCGGCGATGCGCTGCACGTAGCGACCGCCGCCGACGCCGCCATCGAAGCCGTCCTCGAAGGACACCACACGCAGACCCGCGCAGGCCTGCAGCAGTTCCCCGCTCTGCAGCAGGAATTCCGGCCGCGACGGCTTGCCGATCAACTGCTGGCCGTGAGCGAAGGTCTCGTACAGGAGCGCCCCGCCTTCGGCAAGCGCGCCGCGCAGCGCCGGCCACAAGGGCCGCCACAGGTAGTTGGTGACGACGACGGCGTCGAAGCGCCGGCCGGGCAGCGGCCAGGGCGCGCCTTCGAGGTCGGCGACGACGATCTCGGCCACGGCGCGCAGCGGCGCGACCGCCGCCTCGTCGCGGTCGATTCCGGTGACGGTGCAGCCCTGCGCCGCCAGCCAGCGCACATGGCGCCCGCTGCCGCAGGCGACGTCGAGCACCGTGCTAGCGGGCCGGATCAGCCCGGCGAAGCGCCGCACCCAATCCGAAGGCGCCAGATCCTCGTGCGCTAGAAGCATGACCAGACACGGTTGGCGATGTCCACCGCCAGGTGCGGGTTGAGGTAGGCGGCAAACACGGCCGCCAGCGCCAGCAGCGCCGCACCCCAGACCCCGACGCGGACCCAGCGTGTCTTCATCACACGGGTTGCGGCACGGGCTGCACGATGGCGGTCTCGCGCACCGGCAGGTTGATCAGCGCCGCGAACACGCCCAGCGCCACCGCGATCCACCACACGATGTCGTAGCTGCCGGTGGTGTCGTAGAGCCTGCCGCCCAGCCACACGCCGAGGAAGGAACCGATCTGGTGGCTCAGGAAGACGAAGCCGCCGAGCATGCTCATGTACTGCACGCCGAAGATCTGCGCCACGATGGCGTTGGTCGGCGGCACCGTGCTCAGCCACAGCAGGCCCATCACGGCCGAGAAGATGTACACGCTCCACGGCGTCAGCGGCGCCCACAGGAAGATCACGATGGCCGCCGAGCGCAGCAGGTAGATGGCGGCCAGGATGTGGCGCTTGGCCAGCCGCTGCCCCAGGCTGCCCGCGGCGTAGGTGCCGAAGACGTTGAACAGGCCGATCAGCGCCAGCGCCATGGTGGCCACGTCCGGGCTCAGCCCCTGGTCCTTCAGGTAGCTCGGCATGTGCACGCCGATGAACACGACCTGGAAGCCGCAGACGAAGTAGCCCGCCATCAGCAGGCGAAAGCTCGGGTAGGCGAATGCCTCGCGCAGCGCCGCGCCCACGCTCTGCCTGTGCCCTACGTGCGCGGCTGCCGGCGGCTCCTTCAGGCCGAGGGCCAGCGGCATGATCGCCAGCGCCGCGCAGCCCAGCACGAAGAGCGCGTTCTGCCAGCCCCAGGTGCCGATGAGCCAGTTTTCCACCGGCACCATCAGGAACTGGCCGAAGGAGCCGGCGGCCGCCGCCACGCCCATCGCCCACGAGCGCTTCTCGGGCGCCACGTTGCGCACGATGACGCCGTAGATCACGGCGTAGGTGGTGCCCGCCTGCGCCATGCCCAGCATCACGCCGGCACTGCCGGTGAAGGCCAGGCCCGAGGTGGCCAGCGCCATCAGCACCAGGCCGGCGGCGTAGAGCACGCTGCCGGCCAGCAGCACGCGGAAGGCGCCGTAGCGGTCGGCCAGCATGCCGGCCAGCGGGCCGGCCAGGCCCCAGGCCAGGTTCTGGATGGCCAGCGCGAAGGCGAAGGTCTCGCGCGTCCAGCCGCGGTCCATCGTGATCGGCTGCAGCCAGAGGCCGAAGCCGTGGCGGATGCCCATGCTCAGCGTCACGATCGCGGCGCCGCACAGCAGCACCTGGGTCATGGACAACCGCGGCGGCGTCGAGGCGGGGTTCATGCCGCGATTGTCTTGGAAAACGCCTCGCGTTGTCGGCAGTCGCGCCGCTACAGTGGCCGCGTTGGCGGCCGGCATGCCACCGGACAGGCAGAGGGTGCTTCGATGAAGGGTCTGGTTCTGGGGGCCGGCGTCATCGGCACCACGGCGGCGTACTACCTGGCGCGCGACGGCCACGCGGTCGAGGTCGTCGACCGCCAGCCGGGGCCGAGGCTGGAGACCAGCTACGCCTACGCCGGCGAGGTCGGCCCGCGGCTACAGCGCGCCCTGGGCCGGCCCCGGGGTGCCGGTGAAGGCGATCAAGTGGATGTTGATGCGGCACAGCCCGCTCGTCATCTGGCCGCTGCTCGACCCCGCGATGTGGCGCTGGGGCCGGGCGATGCTGGCCGATCACGTCCGCGGCGGCGGGCGCCGCAGGGTTACACTTGATCTGCAATACGGGCACCCATATGAAAACGACCATCGATATTGCCGATGCATTGTTTGCTGAGGCCAAACACGCCGCCGAGCGCGAGGGTACGACGCTGAAGGCGCTGGTGGAGCAGGGGCTGCGCCAGGTGTTGGTCGCGCAGGGGCGCGAACGCGAATCGTTCCGCCTGCGCCGGGCTACCTTCAATGGACGTGGGCTGCAGCGCGAACTGCAGGAGGCGTCGTGGGATCGTCTGCGCGAACTGGCCTACGAAGGTCATGGCACGTGATCGCGCTGGACACTAACCTGCTCGTCTACGCACACCGCGAGGACTCGCCCTTCCACACGGCGGCGCTGGACTGCGTCACTGCCTGCGCCAATGCCCGCGCGACTTGGGCGCTGCCCTGGCCGTGCCTGCACGAGTTCTTCGCGATCGTCACGCACCCGCGCATCTACGACCCGCCGACCCCGCCCGAACAGGCGCTGAACCAGATTGATGCCTGGCTCGAAAGCCCAAGCCTTGTGCTGCTGGCGGAGACCGCACAGCATTGGCCCGCCCTGCGAGGCTTGGTGATGCAGGCGCGGCTGGCCGGCCCGGCAGTACACGATGCGCGCATCGCCGCGTTGTGCCTGCAGCATGGCGTGCGCGAACTGTGGACCGCCGACCGCGACTTCGGTCGTTTCCCCGGCCTGAAGGCCGTCAATCCGCTGGTGCTGCGGTAGCGCCGGCGCAGGCGGGATCGGCTACACAGCCGGGCGAGGCGCTCGAACTGGCAGTTCTGCCGTCATGGGGTCCAAGGTCCCTTTAGACCGATGACTTTGCGTCACTCGCTTTCCCGAGCTATGCCCCAGATCGGCGCTTGACCCGGCCGCGCCGGGTCGCGGTGGCGGCGCTCCCTAGAATCTACCAATGCTCACCGTCAAGCCCAGCGCCGCCTACGCCGAAGCCTCGATCCGCGTCCTCAAGGGCCTGGAGCCCGTCAAGCAGCGGCCGGGCATGTACACCCGCACCGACAACCCGCTGCACGTCGTGCAGGAGGTGCTGGACAACGCCGCCGACGAAGCGCTGGCCGGCATCTGCAAGAAGATCGCCGTCACGCTGCACGCCGATGGCTCGGTGAGCGTCGACGACGACGGCCGCGGCATCCCCTTCGGCCTGCACCCCGAGGAACAAGTGCCGGTGCTGGAGATCGTGTTCACGCGGCTGCACGCCGGCGGCAAGTTCGACAAGGGCGCCGGCAGCGCCTACAGCTTCAGCGGCGGCCTGCACGGCGTCGGCGTCAGCGTGACGAACGCGCTCGCCCGGCGCTTGCAGGTCACGGTTTGGCGCGACGGGCAGGTCGCCACGCTGGCCTTCAGCGGCGGCGACGTCGCCGAACCGCTGGTGTTGCGCAAGGCGGCGGCCAGCGAGCGCCGCCACGGCACCAGCGTGCGCGTCTGGCCTGACCCGAAATACTTCGAAAGCGCCGAACTGCCGCGCGCCGACCTCGTGCACCTGCTGCGCAGCAAGGCCGTGCTGATGCCCGGAGTGACGGTGGTGCTGGCGCAGGAGCAAGCCGGCCAGAAGGCGCCGGAGTTGCAGACCTGGCTCTACCAGGGCGGCCTGCGCGACTACCTGATGCAGGGCCTGCCGGCCGAGCCGCTGATCCCGCTGTTCGAAGGCGCGCAGCACGCCACCGCGCTGGAAACTGAGAACTTTGCCGAAGGCGAGGGTGCGAGCTGGTGCGTGGCCTTCACCGACGAGGGCAACACGCTGCGCGAAAGCTACGTCAACCTGATCCCCACGGTGGCCGGCGGCACCCACGAGTCGGGGCTGAAGGACGGCCTGTTCGGCGCCATCAAGGGTTTCATCGACTTGCACAGCCTGCTGCCCAAGGGCGTCAAGCTGATGCCCGAAGACGTGTTCTCGCGCGCCAGCTTTGTCCTCTCAGCCAAGGTGCTGGACCCACAGTTCCAGGGCCAGATCAAGGAAAGGCTGAACAGCCGCGACGCGCTGCGCCTGGTGTCGGGCTACGTGCGGCCGGCGCTCGAGCTGTGGCTGAACCAGCATGTCGAGTACGGCAGGAAGCTGGCCGAGCTGGTGATCCGCCAGGCGCAGACGCGCCAGCGTGCGTCGCAGAAGGTCGAGAAGCGCAAGGGCTCGGGCGTCGCCGTGCTGCCGGGCAAGCTGACCGACTGCGAAAGCCGCGACCTGGCCTGGAACGAGGTCTTCCTGGTCGAAGGCGACAGCGCCGGCGGCAGCGCCAAGATGGGCCGCAACAAGGAGACGCAGGCCGTGCTGCCCTTGCGCGGCAAGGTGCTCAACACCTGGGAGGTCGAGCGCGACCGCCTGTTCGCCAACAACGAGATCCACGACATCGCGGTGGCGGTGGGGGTGGACCCGCACGGCGCCACCGACGAACCCGACTTCAGCGGCCTGCGCTACGGCAAGATCTGCATCCTGAGCGACGCCGACGTCGACGGCTCGCACATCCAGGTGCTGTTGCTGACACTGTTCTTCCGCCACTTTCCCAAGCTGATCGAGCGCGGCCATGTCTACATCGCGCGGCCACCGCTGTTCCGCATCGACGCGCCGGCGCGCGGCAAGCGGCCGGCGTCCAAGATCTATGCGCTGGATGTCGGCGAGATGGACGCCGCGCTCGACAAGCTGCGCAAGGAAGGCGCGCGCGAAGGCTCGTGGGCGATCAGCCGCTTCAAGGGCCTGGGCGAAATGAACGCCGAGCAGTTGTGGGACACGACGCTCAACCCCGAGACGCGGCGCCTGTTGCCGGTGAGCTGGCTGGCCGACGGGGCAGGGGGTTTCGACGCCACGGCGGCGCTGCTGACCAAGCTCATGGGCAAGGGCGAAGCGGCGTCGCGGCGCGAGCTGATGGAACTGCACGGCGACGCGGTCGAGGTCGATGTCTGACGCCGCTGCGTCTCGGCCGTCCACGCCGCCCTTGCGCCTGCGGCCGACCATGCTGTCGGACCTGGACTTCGTCGGCACCGTCGAAGCCGACAGCCACAACCGGCCCTTCATTTCGCCCTGGGAGCGCACGCAGCACGAAGGCGCGCTGCGTTTCCCGGACTTCCGGCACTTCATCATCGAGGCCGGTGCCGACGGATCGCGCGACGGCTTCGTCATCCTGCAGGGCTGCCGCAGCCCGCACAAGAGCGTGGAGCTCAAGCGCCTGGTGCTGCAGAGCAAGGGCCTGGGCCTGGGCCGGCGCTGCGTGCGCATGCTCAAGCAGATGGCCTTCCGCGACCTGCATGCGCACCGCTTCTGGCTCGACGTGAAATCGCTCAACACGCGCGCGCTGGCACTGTATGCCAGCGAGGGCTTCGTCGAAGAAGGCCGGCTGCGCGAAAGCGTGCGCATCACCGGCGACGCCGCCGACGGCTACGACAGCCTGGTGGTGATGAGCATGCTCGACCGCGAATACCAGGCGCGGCGGGCGCTCGGGCTGGAAGAGGCGGCTTGACGGGGTGGCTGCAGCCACCTGCTTTGGATATACAATTAAATTTTGTATATCCATCAGCGAAGGGACCGCATGCAAGTTTCCAAGTGGGGCAACAGCCTGGCCATCCGGCTGCCGGCGGCAGTGGTGGAGGTGCTGGGGTTGAAGGAAGGTGACGACATCGAGGTTCGGGTGGCCGGGGCACAGGCGCTCGACATCCGACCGGGCAGCGCCCGCGATGCCGAAGTGCTTGCTCGTCTGCGTGCTTACCGGGGTGCACTGCCCAAGGACTTCAAGTTCGATCGGCTGGAAGCGAACGAGCGTGGCGAGTGACTCAGCTGCCCTTCGTCGACACGAACGTCCTGCTGTACCTGATATCGGCCGATGCCGCCAAGGCCGCGCGCGTGGAGCCCCTGCTCGCCGGCCGCGTCATCGTCAGTGTGCAGGTGCTCAACGAATTTGCCAATGTGGCCCGACGCAAGCACGCGCTGCCCTGGCCGGCTTTGACGCGGGTGCTGGCCGACATCCGGCACTTCGCCACGGTGCGCCCGCTGACGCTAACCATGCATGAACGAGCGCTGGCCCTGGCCGAGCGCTACCGGTTCGGCGTCTACGACGCGCTGATCGCGGCCGCGGCGCTGGAGGCCGGCTGCGAGACGTTGCTGACCGAAGACCTCCAGCACGGCCAAGTGTTGGAGAAGACGCTGACTATTCGAAACCCGTTTGTCTGAGCTAAGATCTCCATTGACCAACATTGGTCAATTTGGAGTTCACCGTGCAGGTCAACATCTATGAAGCCAAGACCCGGCTGTCGGAACTGGTGGAACAGGCGCACGCCGGTGCCACGGTGATCATCGCCAAGGCGGGCACGCCGATGGCCAAGCTGGTGCCGCTGGACGTCGGGCCCAAGCGCAAGATCGTATACGGTCTGCTCAAGGACCAGATCGAGATTGCCGACGACTTCGACGCCCCGATGTCCGAGGAAGAACTGGCCTCGTGGGAAGGCCCGATCGAACCGTGAGGCTGCTGCTGGATACACACATCGTGTTGTGGGTGATGCAGGGCGCCTCGCAGCTCAGTCCGCAGGCGCGCCGGCTCATCGACGGCGCCGATCAGGTTTATGTCAGCAGCGTGTCGATCTGGGAGGCCTCCATCAAGGCCGGCCTGGGTAAGCTGAAGGTCGACACGGACCTGCTGGACAGGCGGCTGCGAGAAACGGCCATGCTGCAGTTGCCGATGACCTGGGACCACGCCGCAGCCTTGCGCGGCTTGCCGCGCCTGCACGGCGACCCCTTCGACCGCATGCTGGTGGCGCAAGCCATCAGCGAACCGATGCAGTTGTTGACCCACGACGCCACGCTGGCGCGCTATACACCTCTGGTCACCGTGGTCTGAAGCCACCCTGTCCCCTTCGCGTGACGACCCTCGCCACGCTCACCCGATCTCCATGACCGACCTCTTCGATCCCCCGCCGGCCGACCCCGCCGAAACCCTGCCGCTGGCCGACTACGCCCAGCAGGCCTACCTGGAATACGCGCTCAGCGTCGTCAAGGGCCGCGCGCTGCCCGATGTCTGCGACGGCAACAAGCCGGTGCAGCGGCGCATCCTGTATTCGATGTTCCGCATGGGACTGGCCTACAGCGGCGCCGGCGGCGCCAAACCTGTGAAGAGCGCGCGTGTCGTCGGCGACGTGCTCGGCCGCTACCACCCGCACGGCGACACCGCCGCCTACGACGCGCTGGTGCGCATGGCGCAGGGTTTCAGCCAGCGCTACCCGCTGGTCGACGGCCAGGGCAACTTCGGCAGCCGCGACGGCGACGGCGCCGCGGCGATGCGTTACACCGAAGCCCGTCTGGCGCCCATCGCCCGCCTGATGCTCGACGAGATCGACGAAGGCACGGTCGACTTCCAGCCCAACTACGACGGCTCGACCGAAGAGCCCAGGCAATTGCCGGCGCGGCTGCCGTTCGTGCTGCTCAACGGCGCCAGCGGCATCGCCGTCGGCCTGGCCACCGAGATCCCCAGCCACAACCTGGGCGAGGTGGCCGCCGCCGCCGTGGCGCTGCTGAAGAACGACAAGCTGAGCGACGACGAGCTCTTTGCGCTGCTGCCGGCGCCCGACTTCCCCGGCGGCGGCCAGATCATCAGCCCGGCCGCCGACATCCGCGACGCCTACCGCACGGGCCGCGGCAGCCTGAAGGTGCGGGCGCGCTGGGTCGTCGAAGACCTGGCGCGCGGCCAGTGGCAGCTGGTCGTGAACGAACTGCCGCCGGGCACGAGCACGCAGAAGGTGCTGGAAGAGATCGAGGAGCTGACCAACCCCAAGGTCAAGTCCGGCAAGAAGGCGTTGAGCCAGGAGCAGGTGCAGCTCAAGGCCGCCGTGCTGGCGGTGCTGGACGCGGTGCGCGACGAGTCGAACAAGGACGCGCCGGTGCGCCTGGTGTTCGAGCCCAAGAGCCGCAGCGTCGAGCAGTCCGAGCTGATCCACACGCTGCTGGCGCACACCAGCCTGGAGTCCAGCACCCCGGTCAACCTGACGATGGTCGGCCGCGACGGCCGGCCCACGCCCAAGAGCCTGCGCCAGATGCTGGCCGAGTGGATAGCCTTCCGTCAGGCCACCGTGCAGCGCCGCACGCAGCACCGGCTGGACAAGGTGCAGGGCCGCATCCACGTGCTCGAAGGCCGGCAGCTGGTGCTGCTGAACATCGACGAAGTGATCCGCATCATCCGCAACGCCGACGAACCCAAGGCGGCGTTGATCGAACGCTTCGCCTTGAGCGACCGCCAGGCCGAGGACATCCTCGAGATCCGCCTGCGCCAGCTGGCGCGGCTGGAGGCCATCCGCATCGAGCAGGAGCTCAAGGAGCAGCGCGAACAGCAGGGCAGGCTCGAGGAGATCCTCGCCAGCCCGGCGGCGCTCAAGCGCACGGTCGTGCGCGAGATCGAAGCCGACGCCAAGGCCCACGGCGACGCCCGGCGCACGCTGGTGCAGGAAGAGAAGAAGGTGTTGGCCGAGCTGAAGGTCGTCGACGAGCCGGTGACGGTGGTCGTCAGCGCCAAGGGCTGGGTGCGCGCGCTCAAGGGCCACGAGGTCGGCGCCGCGACGCTGGCCTTCAAGCCCGGCGACGCACTCTACGGCACCTACGCCTGCCGCTCGGTGGACACGCTGCTCGTCTTCGGCACCGCAGCCAAGGGCAGCGGCCGCGTCTACAGCGTGGCCGCGTCGCTGCTGCCCGGCGGCCGCGGCGACGGCGTGCCGATCACGACGCTGATCGACCTCGAGCCCGGCACCCAGGTCGCGCACTGCTGGGCCGGCGCTGCCGCGACAACGCTGCTGCTGGCCAACAGCAGCGGCTTCGGGCTGCTGGCCCAGGCCGGCGATATGCTGGGCCGCAACCGCGGCGGCAAGGCTTTCCTGACCCTCGACGACGGCTGCCGCCTGCTGCCCCCGATGGCCGTGGCGGCGGCGCACACGCAGGTGGCCTGCCTGGCGCAGGACGGCCGGCTGCTGGTGTTCCCACTGGCCGAACTCAAGCTGCAGGCCAACGGCGGCAAGGGCTTGACGCTGATGGACGTGGATGCGAAGACGCCGTTGATCGCCGTGGCCACGCTGGCGGATCGGCTGCTCGTCGCCGGCACCGGGCGCGCTGCCAAACCGCGGCAGGACGAGCTCAAGGGCGCCGCACTGGCCCAGCACGCCGGGCGCCGTGCGCGCAAGGGGCGCAAGGTGGACGCCTTCGTCAAGGTGCTGCAGCTTGCTGCGGCATAGATGACACCACTGGCCACAGGCGCACCAGCAGGGCGGTGGCCCGTCGTCCGATGACGGGGGTAGACTGCCGCGCTCAACGACAGGGCCCACCGTCACGCCGCCCGACGTGCCGAACCGGTGCCCAGCCTGGAGACAACGCGTGCGGCCTACCGACCTGAGCGACCCAGCCTACTTCCACCAAGTCGTCGATTGCCAATGGGCGTGCCCCGCCCACACCCCCGTCCCCGAATACATCCGGCTAATCGCGCAGGGTCGTTACGACGACGCCTACATGGTCAACTGGTACAGCAACGTCTTCCCCGGCATCCTCGGGCGCACCTGCGACCGGCCGTGCGAGCCGGCCTGCCGGCGCGGCCGCGTCGAGGAGAAGAATGCGGAGAAGCCCGAGCCGGTGGCGATCTGCCGCCTGAAGCGCGTCGCCGCCGACATGAAGGGCGACGAGGTGCGCGCGATGATCCCGCGCGCCAAGGCGTCCAACGGCAAGAAGGTCGCCTGCGTCGGTGCCGGGCCGGCTTCGCTGACGGTGGCGCGCGACCTCGCGGCGCAGGGCTACGCGGTCACGGTGTTCGACGGCGAGGCCAAGGCCGGCGGCTTCATGTGGAGCCAGATCCCGCGCTTCCGGCTGCCCGAACGCGTCATCGACGAAGAGGTGGGCTACATCCTCGGCCTGGGCGTGGAGTTCCGCGGCGGCCAGCGCATCGACTCGATGCAGGCCCTGCTGGCCGAACCCTGGGACGCCGTCTTCGTGGGCTGCGGCGCACCGCGCGGCCGCGACCTCGACCTGCCGGGCCGCCGGGAGGCCGCCGCGGCCATCCACATCGGCATCGACTGGCTGGCCTCGGTGTCCTTCGGCCATGTCACGCAGGTCGGCAAGCGCCTCATCGTGCTCGGTGGCGGCAACACGGCGATGGACTGCTGCCGTTCGGCGCGCCGGCTCGGCGCCGACGACGTGAAGGTCATCGTGCGCTCGGGCTTCGACGAGATGAAGGCCTCGCCGTGGGAGAAGGAAGATGCCATGCACGAGGGCATCCCGATCATCAACTGCCACGTGCCGCTGGCCTACCTGCACCAAGGCGGGCGTCTCGTCGGCATGCGCTTCCAGGTCGTGCAGCCGGTGTTCGACGCGAACGGCCGGCGCCGCCTGGTGCCCACCGGCGAACCCGACGTGAGCTTCGACTGCGACGAGGTGCTGGTGGCCGTGGGGCAGGAAAACGCCTTCCCTTGGATCGAGCGCGACTGCGGCATCGACTTCAGCGACGCGGGCCTGCCGGTGCTCGACGCGCTGTCGCTCCAGTCCAGCCTGCCGCGTGTCTTCTTCGGCGGCGACGCCGCCTTCGGCCCCAAGAACATCATCACCGCGGTGGCCCACGGCCACGAAGCGGCGGTGTCGATCGACCGCTTCCTGCACGGCGAAGACGTGCGCCGCCGGCCGCCGCCGCACGTCAACCTGATGTCGCAGAAGATGGGCATCCACGAGTGGAGCTACCACAACGCGCCTTCCGACGACACGCGCTTCAAGGTGCCGTGGGCGGCGGCCGAGATCGCGCTGTCCAGCATCAAGGTCGAGGTCGAACTCGGCTTCGACGCCGCCACCGCCTTCAAGGAGGCCGAGCGCTGCCTGAACTGCGACGTGCAGACGGTCTTCACCGACAAGCTGTGCATCGAGTGCGACGCCTGCGTCGACATCTGCCCGATGGACTGCATCACCTTCACCGACAACGGCGAAGAGGCCGAATTGCGCGCGCGACTGAAGGCGCCGGCGACCAACACCACGCAGGACCTGTACCTGAGCGGGCCGCTGAAGACGCACCGCGTGATGGTCAAGGACGAAGACGTCTGCCTGCACTGCGGCCTGTGCGCCGAGCGCTGCCCCACCGGCGCCTGGGACATGCAGAAGTTCCTCTTCAACACCACGATGGCGGGGCCGGCCTGCCGCGACAGCACGCCGCGCGAGCGCCGCGTGGGGGCCGAGTCATGAAGCGCATCCAGTCCGTCAACGACTTCGTCGTCAAGTTCGCCAACGTCAACGGTTCGGGTTCGGCGTCGGCCAACGAGTTGTTCGCCAAGGCCATCCTGCGCCTGGGCGTGGCGGTGAGTCCGCGCAACATCTTCCCCAGCAACATCCAGGGCCTGCCGACCTGGTACGAGGTGCGGGTGAGCGCCCGCGGCTGGCTGGGCCGGCGCGGCGGCATCGACATGATGGTGGCGATGAATCCGCAGACCTGGGACCAGGACGTGGCCGAGATCGAGTCCGGCGGCTACCTCTTCTACGACAGCACGCGGCCGCTGCCGGCTTCGGCCTTCCGCGACGACATCATGGTGATCGGCATGCCGGTGACCGCGATCTGCAACGCCACCTACGAAGACACGCGCCAGCGCACGCTGTTCAAGAACATCATGGTGCTGGGCGCGCTGGCGGTGCTGATGGAGATCGACACCGCGGTCATCGAGGGCCTGTTCACCGAACAATACAAGGGCAAGGAGCGTTTGCTCGAGTCGAACGTGCGCGCGCTGCAGGCCGGCGCCAGCTTCGCGCGCGAACACCTCAAGCCGCCGATCGGCCTGCGCGTGCGCCGCGCCGACACGGTGGGCGAGCGCATCTTCGTCGACGGCAACACCGCGGCGGCGCTGGGCTGCGTCTA
Organism: Rubrivivax sp.; assembly: GCA_030680415.1. GTDB lineage: Bacteria > Pseudomonadota > Gammaproteobacteria > Burkholderiales > Burkholderiaceae_C > Rubrivivax. The sequence continues at coordinate 14,750 of JAUXVE010000007.1, read as the reverse complement.
CGGCGGCGCCACGGTCTGCGCCTGGTATCCGATCACGCCTTCGTCGTCGGTGGCCGAGGCCTTCCAGGCCTACTGCAAGAAGCTGCGCCACGACCCGGTCAGCGGCGCGGCGCGCTACGCCATCGTGCAGGCCGAAGACGAGATCGCTTCCATCGGCATGGTCGTCGGCGCGGGCTGGAACGGCGCGCGCGCCTTCACCGCCACCTCGGGGCCGGGCGTGTCGCTGATGACCGAATTCATCGGCCTGGCCTACTTCGCCGAGATCCCGGTGACGATCATCAACGTGCAGCGCGGCGGCCCGTCCACCGGCATGCCCACGCGCACGCAGCAGGCCGACCTGCTGAGCACGGCCTACGCCTCGCACGGCGACACCAGGCACGTGATGCTGCTGCCGCAGGACCCGGCCGAGTGCTTCGAGTTTGCGGCCACCGCGCTGGACCTCGCCGACCGCCTGCAGACGCCGGTGTTCGTGATGACCGACCTCGACATCGGCATGAACCAGCGCCTGAGCGCGCCCTTCGATTGGGACGAATCGCGCCGCTACGACCGCGGCAAGGTGATGAGCGCGGCGGAGCTGGAGGCCGGCCGCGACTTCGGCCGCTACAAGGACGTCGACGGCGACGGCATCCCCTGGCGCACGCTGCCCGGCACGCACCCGAGCCTGGGCGCCTACTTTACGCGCGGCACCACGCGCGACGCCTACGCGCAATACTCCGAGGCCGGCCCCGACTACCTGTACAACGTGCAGCGCCTGCTGAAGAAGTTCGCCACCGCGGCGGCGCTGGTGCCGGCGCCCGAGGTGCGCGCGGCGGCCAGGCGCTCGCGCCTGGGCGTGCTGTATTTCGGCTCCACCGCGCCGGCCATGGACGAAGCGCTGGAGGTGCTGGCCGAAGCGGGTATCCACCTCGACGCGATGCGGCTGCGCGCCTACCCCTTCGCGGCCAGCGTGGCCGAGTTCATCGACGCTCACGACCATGTCTTCATCGTCGAGCAGAACCGCGACGCGCAGATGCGTACGCTGCTCATCAACGAACTCGAACTCGACCCCGCCGCGCTGACGCCGGTGCTGCACTACGACGGCACGCCGATCACGGCGCGCTTCATCGCGCAGGCCATCACGCGCCAGGTGCACGTGATTGCCGTGGCGCCCAGACGGGAGAAAGTGCGTTGACCTACATCGCCAAACCGAAGCTGCACCACCCGACGCTGACCAAGAACGCCGTCGGCTACACGCGGCGTGACTACGAAGGCAAGGTCAGCACGCTGTGCGCCGGATGCGGCCACGACTCGGTTTCGGCGGCCATCGTGCAGGCCTGCTGGGAACTCGACATCCAGCCGCACCGCGTGGCCAAGCTCAGCGGCATCGGCTGCAGCAGCAAGACGCCCGACTATTTCCTGGGCGCCAGCCACGGCTTCAACACCGTGCACGGCCGCATGCCCAGCGTGCTGACGGGCGCCAACCTGGCCAACCGCGAGCTGCTCTACCTGGGCATCAGCGGCGACGGCGATTCGGCGTCGATCGGCCTGGGTCAGTTCGCGCATTCGGTGCGGCGCGGCGTGCGCATGGTCTACATCGTCGAGAACAACGGTGTCTACGGCCTCACCAAGGGCCAGTTTTCGGCCACCGCCGACCGCGGCAGCAAGAGCAAGAAGGGCATCGTCAACGCCGATGTGCCGGTGGACCTGGTCGGCCTGGCGCTGCAGCTCGGTGCCACCTATGTCGGGCGCGGCTTCTCGGGCGACAAGGCGCAGCTGGTGCCGCTGATCAAGGGCGCCATGCAACACGGCGGCGCCGCCTTCATCGACGTCATCAGCCCCTGCGTGGCCTTCAACAACCACCCCGGCAGCACGCGCAGCTACGACCAGGTGCGCGAGCACAACGAAGCCGTCAATCGCATCGACTTCATCGACCTCGCGCCGGAAATCACCGCCGCGCCCGCGCCTGGCGAGGTGCTCGAGCTGCCGCAGCCCGACGGCAGCCTGATGCGGCTGCGCAAGCTTCACAGAGACTACGACCCCACCGACCGCATCGCCGCGCTGTCGCAGATGCTGGCCATGCAGGCCGCGGGCGAGATCGCCACCGGGCTGCTGTACGTGGAGCCGCAGGCGGCGGACCTGCACGCCGCGTTGCACACCGTGGCGACGCCGCTGAACCGGCTCGGCGAAGCCGAGCTGTGCCCGGGCCCGGCGGTGCTGGCCGGCATCAACGCCGGCCTGCGCTGAGCTGGCGCGCTGTGCCGTTGGCGCTGCGCGGCGCTCAGCCCCGCCGTCGCAACAGCAGCACTGCGGCCAGCGCCGCCAGGGCGACGAACAGCGTCAGGCTGTAGAACTCGTAGGGCACGCCCAGCAGCTTGGCCGCGGCGTCGGCACAGCTGGCATAGGCGGCAAAGACCTGGGGCCACAGGGCATCGACGCCGATGCCGCCGACGATGCGGTCGGCCAGTGTCAGGTCGCACGAGACACTGGCCGCCGCCACGAAGTGCTGCCACAGCGCCGCGGTAATGCCGCTCAGCGCCAGCAGGCCCATCAGGGCGGCACCGATGCGCCTGACGATCACCACGCGCAGCATCTGCCCGGCCAGCCCGAGCAGCGCCGACAGCGAGATGGCGACGAAGATCAGCCGCTGCAGCACGCACCAGGGGCAGGGCTGCATCTCGAAGACATGCTGCGTCACCAGGGCGGTGCCCACCGCGGCCAGCGGCAACAGGAACCCGGCGATGAGCAGACGGGTGTTGCTGAAGACCGGCGTCATTCGAGCTCGGCGATCAGCTCGATCTCGACGCAGGCGCCCATCGGCAACTGGGCGACGCCGAAGGCGCTGCGTGCGTGCGCACCGATCTCGGCGCCGAAGACATCCACCATCAGCTCGCTGCAGCCGTTGGTCACCAGATGGTGCTCGGTGAAGTCGGGTGCGCTGTTGACCAGGCTCAGCACCTTGACGATGCGCTTGACGCGGGCCAGGTCGCCGGCGGCGGCCTGCAGCGTGCTCAGCAGGTCGACAGCGATGGCGCGCGCGGCATCGCGGCCTTCCGCGGTGGCCATCGTCAGCCCGAGCTGGCCGACCCAGGGCTTGCCGTCCTTCCTGGCGATGTGGCCGGAGATGAAGACCAGCTTGCCGCTGCGCACGAAAGGCACGTAGGCGGCGGCAGGCACTGCCACCGGCGGCAGCGTGATGTCCAGGGCTTGCAGGCGGTCCTTGACGGTCATGGCGGGGATCCTTGAAAGGTCGATCGGCATCCTACACTGCGCCCATGGTGCGTCGTGACGTTGAGAAAGGACTGATCCCTGAGGGGGGAGGAACTGCCTTGACTTGCTGCGCCACTCCAACGGGTGAGAGTCCCGTCCCGGTAGGCGTCGGTGCGCCGGGTAGCAGGCCCCAGGTAGTGGAGGGAGACCTCTGTGCCCGAGCGGGGTGTCAAAAGCCCGTGAGGCGGCGCAAGTCGCGCAGCGGGGAGCAAGCACGCGGGCCGCAACATGAAGTGAAGCCTGCAGCCTCGACAGATTTACAACCCGCAGGCCGAGCCGCTCATCTCACGGCGAAGGCAACACCGCTGGCGCGAGGACCGAAGCGCGCTGGTGGCTGCGGCGGGGTAGGGGGCGCAGCACGTGTGCAAGGACAGGTGTGGAACGTGAGAGGCCCGTCTGCGCGGCCCTTGTCAGGGCAGATGAGCTCGTATAAGCCCAAGGCGAAGTCGAGTCGTGTGCAGCGGGAGTCCGAGGGGATCGTAGTACCGCTGGGCGAGGCGCAAGCCGGACCCGCGAAGGCCGTGCGGCATAACGCGGCTGGAGGGAAGGGTCCCTGCGGTGGTCATGCTGATGGAGCGGGTAAGCGCAAGGGAATGGCCGGCTCGACCGGACCTAACGACCCCGGTGGCGATAAGCCATGCGAGAACGTGCGACAACTGCAAAGGCAGCTCTGGGCCGCAGCCAAGCGGGCACCGGGTGGGCGGGTGCATGTGCAGGACCCTCCTTGCGGGCGTGACGACCTGCAAGTGACATGCAATGCCGTTTACTACCCGGTGCAGCCTCTGCTCAATGGAGCAGGGCCGCACAATGCTGTGCGCCGACGGCCACTGGTAAGCCGTGTGCGGGAAATCCGCACGCACGGTTTGAACGGGGGCGTTGGCTCTGAACCCGGCTTTCGGGCCGTCTAAGAGCCAACGTCTACCAATGCAGACCTTGCGCCGCCGGCTCCGCCCGCTCACCTGGCTCGCCCTCGTCGCGATGCTGGGCCTGGGTCTGCTGCCGGCGGTATCGCACGCGCTGGCCTGGGCCGGCGGCACCAGCAGCTGGGCCGAGGTTTGCACCGTGCGCGGCCTGTCCCGCGTCGTGGTGGGCGAGTTGCCGGCAGGCAAAGGCAACATGCCGGCTACGGGCACATTCGAGGACTGTCCCTACTGCGCCCATGCGGCGGGCTCCATAGGCCCGCCACCGGCACCACTGGCAGCGTATCCCGCGCCGCGGGCAGGCGCCTTGGCCCCCCGCGGCGACCGGCTGGCGCCGGCGAAATCGGCGCCCTGGACGCACGCGCAGCCGCGTGCGCCGCCGACGCTGGCCTGAGCCCTGGCCCCGCCGCCGCGCCACTGGCACAGCGGCCGGCCCGCCCCTTCACGACCGTGCGCGCGACGCCATCCTGCGGCGCGCCGCGCGGCCGCCCGCACCCTGCCGTCCAGACATCCAGGAACACCCATGAACACCGTTCGTCGTACCCTCATCGCCGCCGCCGCCACGCTGCTGGCTCTCACCGCCAGTGCCCAGACCGCCCCCAAGGTCGAAGACGCCTGGGCCCGCCCCACCGTCGCCGGCCAGGCCGGCGGGGGTGGCTTCCTGAAGATCACCAGCCCCACCGCCGACCGGCTGCTGTCAGCCAGCGCCCCGGTGTCCAAGACCGTGGAACTGCACACCATGCAGATGGACGGCAACGTGATGCGCATGCGGCAGGTGGAGGCCATCGACATCCCGGCCGGCCAGACCGTGGAGCTCAAACCCGGCGGCCTGCATGTCATGTTCATCGGTCTGACGCAGACGCTGAACAACGGCGCCACCTTCCCGCTCACGCTGCGCTTCGAGAAGGCCGGCGAGGTGAAGGTCGAGGTCAAGGTGATGACGCGCGCCGCCATGCCGGCGACGGAACACAAGCACTGAAAGCCCGACGGGCCGGCGCAGCCGAAGGACAGGACAGCGAACGGACCAGCGCATCGCCAGGGGGTGCCTGGCGCACCCGGGCCGTGCCCCGTGCCAGGTCGTGCTGCGGCTACTTGTTCAGCGCCTTCAGCGCCAGCTTGATGCCGTCGCTGACGCCCACGTCGGGTGGCAGCGCCTTGAGCGCGGCCTGCGCCTCGCGCTCGTTGTAGCCCAGTGCCTGCAGCGCCTGCGCAATGTCGCCCTGCGCTTCGCTCAAGGCGCCGGCGGCCGGCGCGCCGAGGTCGGCGCCGAGCTTGCCCTTGAGTTCCAGCAGCAGTCGCTCGGCCGTCTTCCTGCCGATGCCCGGCACCTTGACCAGGCGCGCGCTGTCCTGCCGACTGACGGCCGCGCCGAGCTCGGCCACGCTCAGGCCCGACAGGATGGCCAGCGCCGTACGCGGGCCGACGCCGCTGATCTTGACCAGATCGCGAAAGGTCGAGCGCTCGGGCGCGGTGAGAAAGCCGTACAGCAGTTGCGCGTCCTCGCGCACCACGAAGTGGGTCAGCAGCGTCACCGTCGCGCCGAGCGCGGGCAGGTTGTAGAAGGTGCTCATCGGCACGTCGACTTCATAGCCCACGCCGTGCACGTCCAGCACCAACGTGGGAGGCGACTTGTCGACCAGCGTACCGTTGAGCCGGCCGATCATGCCGGTGCCGGGTTCTCGGCCAGCAGCCTTTCCACCAGCGCGTGCAGGGCGGTGAAATCGGGCGCGCCGACGTAGCGCTTGGCGATCGCGCCGCGCTTGTCGATGAGGTAGGCGGTGGGCGTGGCCTGCAGGTCGCGGAAGACCTCGGCGATGGCGCCGGTGTTGTCGATGACGACGCCGAAGGGCAGTCCACGCCGCTGCGCGAAGTCGGCCACCGCGGCCGGCGGATCGTGGCGCATGGCCACCGCCAGCGTCTCCAGGCCGTGCGCGCGGTACTTGTGGTGCGTGGCCACGAGCGCTGGCATCTCCTTGACACAGGTGACGCAACTGGTGGCCCAGAAGTTGACCAGCAGCACCTTGCCGCGCAGCGCTTCGGTGCTGCCGCGAGCCCCGCCGAGCAGCGTGTAGTCGAAGGTCGGGGCCGGGGGGCGCGCATCGCAACCGCTGCCGGCCACGGCCGCCAGCATTGCCAGCAAGGCGGTGCGGCGCGCAAGATCGGGCTGTGGCTGCGTGAGCAGGATTCGAAGAGGCACTTCCATGGATCGCAGAGAGTTTACGGCAGCCCTCCTGGCCTTCCCTTGGGCCCGCGGGGCACTGGCGGCGCTCAACGAGAGCGACGCCGCCGCGGGCGTGCGCGCGACGCTGGAGCGCGCTGCGCTGGCTGCGGTGGCGCTGCTGGGCCGCACCGACGGTTTCCTGGGCAACCCCAAGGTGCGCATCCCGCTGCCGGGCACCCTGAACGATGCCGCCCGCCTGCTGCGGGCCACGGGGCAGCGGCGCCGGGTGGAGGAGCTCGAAACGGCGATGAATCGGGCTGCCGAAGCTGCGGTGCCCGAGGCGAAATCGCTCTTCGTGAGCACGGTCAGGGCCATCAGCGTCGAGGACGCGCTGCAGATCGTGCGCGGCGGCCCCACGGCGGTCACGGACTTCTTCGCCGCCAAGACGCGCGTGCCGCTGGCCGAGAAGTTCCTGCCCATCGTCAGCCGCGCCACCGAGAAGGTCGACCTGGCCGCGCGCTACAACGCCGTGGCGTCCAAGGCTGCCGGCCTGGGGCTGGTGAAGGGCGACGAGACCAACCTGCAGAAGCACGTCACCGGCCGCGCCCTGGACGGCCTGTACCTGATGATCGGCGAGGAAGAGAAGAAGATCCGCGCCGACCCGGTGAAGACCGGCAGCGCGATCCTCAGAAAGGTCTTCGGGAACTGAAGCGGGGTCTCATCGGGTCCGCGCCAGTTCGAAGGCCAGCGCCGCTGGAAGTGAATCGATGATCGCGTCGCGCCCGACACAGCACAGCGGGCGGCCACCGACGCTGAGCACCTCGAAGGCGCGGCCCTGCTCGACGATGCAGATGAAGGCCAGCCGCGGCGCTTCGGTCGCCAGCTCGGCGCGCAGGCGCTCGAAGGGCTCGCTGGCGAGCGAAGCTTCGTACACCAGGGCGTGCGGCAGGCCGCCCTCGCAGAACTGGCGCGCTTCGTCCACCGTGGCCACGAAGTCGAGCATGACGCCCAGCGGGCGCAGCGCCTGGTGCACGAGGCTGCGCATTTCGCGCTGCGCCACCACGGCCAGCACGCGGTGTCCGGCCAGCGACTGAGTGTCGAGCGCCGCCGGAACGGTGTCCTCGGCGGCCTCGCCCTGCAGCGCAGGCAGGGTGGGCGCGAGCGTGGCCGCAAACTCCAGGGTCAGCTCGGTCAGGCCGTGGGCGTCGCGGCGCCTCAGCCCGATCCCGAGCACGGCCGCGGTCTGCTGCAGCAGCAGCCAGGACAGGGTGTCCAGCGATGCGTCGGTGCGGTCTGCGGGCGAGGCTTCCAGTGCCGCCACGTCGTCGGTCAATCGGTAGGCGAAGCCGCAGTGCAGCCGTGCCTGAGCCGGCCAGCTGGCGATGTCCAATGTGAGGTCGATGCGTGCACAGGCGTGCTCGAAGCTCCAGTCCAACACCGACCGCAGCAGCGAGGAAAGCAGCGTCGCGTCGCTGCGCACTTCGACCGGCGTCAACAACTGCCGCACCTCGATGCCTTGGGTCGCGATCTCGCGGGCGCGCTCGCGCACCGCTTCGCGCAGCAGCGCCGTCAAGTCGAGTCGTACGTGTCTCACGGTCACCCGGCCTGGCACCAGCCGTGACGCCTGCTGCGCCATGATGGCGGTGCGGCGCGCGCTGTCGATTTCGTCGCGCAATGCGCTCAGCTCGCCGCGCGTGATGCGCCCGGTTGCGGTCAACGCCGCGACGCGCTCGGCCGCGCTCGACAGTGGACCGGCCACTTCACGGCCGAGCTGTGCCATCAGGGTGTGCGGGTCGAACGGATCGACGCTCTGCCGGCCGGCCGAGCCGGGCGTGCCTGAGAGATCCGACAAGTCGAGGATGGTCTGCTCCAGTGCGCGGGGCCTGCGGCACCCACCGGAGGCCTCGTCACCGATGCTGGCGACGCGCCGGGCCGAAACGCCACGCGGGTCGCAAGCTTGGGCGGCGAGCCAGGCCCCCGCCATCCCGTGAGCCGGGGGCGCAGACCGCGCGGGTGGCAACTATGTCACGCCGCGACCGGTCCGATGACGCCCCGCTCGCGCAAACCCTGGCGGGCCGGCGCATCGATGCCGATTTCGGCCAGCACCTCGTCGGTGTGCTGCCCCAGCAGCGGCGGCGCTCGCGTCACCTGCACTGGCGTGGCCGACAGCTTGATCGGGCTGGCCACCAGTTCCAGGGCATCGGTGTGCGGGTGCGGCACCGTCACCGTCATGCCGCGTTCGCGCACCTGGGGGTCGGCGAAGACCTCGGCCAGGTCGTTGATGGGGCCACAAGGCACCTTGGCCGCCTCCAGCGCGGCCATCCAGTCGGCGCGAGCACGCTGGCGCAGCCGCTCGGCCAACAGCGGCACCAGCGTGTCGCGGTGGCGCACGCGGGCGGCGTTGCGCGCATAGCGCTCGTCGCGCGCCAGCTCCGGGCACCCGGCCACGGCGCAGAAGCGTTCGAACTGCTGGTCGTTGCCCACGGCCAGGATCAGGTGCCCGTCGGCCACTTCGAACACCTGGTAAGGCACGATGTTCTGGTGCGCGTTGCCGGCGCGCCGCGGTGGCTGCTTCGTGACCAGATAGTTGGCACCCAGGTTGGCCAGCATCGCCACCTGGGTGTCGAGCAGAGCCATGTCGATGACCTGGCTTTCGCCTGTGGCGTCGCGGTGGCGCAGGGCGGCCAGGATGGCCACGGCGGCATACATGCCGGTGAAGAGGTCGGCCACCGCCACACCCACCTTCTGCGGACCGCCGCCGGGAAGGTCGTCGCGTTCACCGGTGACGCTCATCAGGCCACCCAGGCCCTGCACTGCGTAGTCATAACCAGCGCGTTCGCGGTAGGGGCCGGTCTGGCCGAAGCCGGTGATCGAGCAGTACACCAGCCGCGGGCAGCGCCGGCGCAGCGTGTCGGCGTCCAGTCCGTAACGCGCCATGTCGCCGACCTTGAAGTTCTCGACCAGCACGTCGCAGGTGTCGGCCAGGCGCAGCACCAGTTGTTGTCCTTCGGGCCGTGCCATGTCGATCGTCACCGAGCGTTTGTTGCGATTCGCCCCCAGGTAATACGCGGCTTCCGCCGTGTCCTGGCCCTGACGGTCCTTCAGGAACGGCGGGCCCCAGCCCCGGGTGTCGTCGCCGCCGGGGTGGCCACCGCCCGGGGGGCGTTCGATTTTGATGACCTCGGCGCCCAAATCGGCCAGCGTCTGCGTGCACCATGGCCCGGCGAGCACGCGCGAGAGGTCGAGCACACGCACTCCGGCCAGGGCGCCAGGAGGTGGGGAAGATGGGTCGGGCTGCATGGTCGGCATTCTGTGGCAACGGCCGGGATAATCGGCCGATGACTGTTCCGGCCCCAAGCGCGGCCCGCGCCGGCTGCGTTTGCGCGGCTGCCTTCCTCCTTGCCGCTTGTTCACCCACGCTGGACTGGCGCGACGTGCGCCCCGCCGGCAGCGGCCTCACCCTGCTCATGCCCTGCAAGCCGGTGGTGCAGGAGCGCAGCCTGCCGTTGGCCGGCGCGCCGGTGCGCCTGTCACTGCAGGCCTGCAGCGCCGGCGGTCGGACCTGGGGCATCGCCCACGCCGACGTCGCCGACCCGGCCCGTGTCGGCGTGGCGCTGGGCGAGCTGCGCAGCTCGGCCGCCGCCAACATCGCCGGCGGAGCGGCGGAGACCTTGCCGCTGCAGGTGCCCGGCGCCACACCGCAAGCGGCCAGCGAGCGCGTGCGCTTCGGCGGCCGGCTGCCTGACGGCCGTCCGGTGCAGGTGGAACTGGCGGTCTTCGCGCACGGCACCCGCGTCTTCCAGGCCACGGCGCTGGGCGAGCAGCTGACCCTCGAGGCGGCGCAAACCTTCTTCGGCTCGATCCGCCTGCAGCCATGAGGGTGACCCGACAGCAGGCCATCGTCGTCTTCCTGGCGTTTGCCTTTGCGTACTTCTTCTCGGCCCTGCTGCGTGCCGTGACGGCCACCCTGGCGCCGGTGTTCAGTGTCGAGCTGGGCCTGCGCGCCGGCGATCTGGGCCTGCTGGCTGGCGCCTACTTCTTCGGCTTTGCGGCCCTGCAGCTGCCGCTGGGACGAGCGCTGGACCGCTACGGGCCGCGGCGCACGCTGCTGATGCTGCTGGCCGTGGCGGTGCTGGGCTGCGCGGCGTTTGCCGTCGCGACGCGGCTACCGGGCCTGATTGCGGCGCGAGTGCTGATCGGTGCCGGTGTCGCGGCCTGCCTGATGGCGCCGCTGACCTGCTACCGGCGGCTTTACACGCCTGCAACCCAACTGCGTGCCAACTCGTGGATGCTGATGACGGGTTCGCTGGGCATGGTCGCCTCCACGGTGCCGGTGCAACTGCTGCTGCCCACGCTCGGCTGGCGTGGCCTGTTCTGGGCCGTGGCGGCGCTGCTGGCGCTGGCCATGGTTGGCGTGGCGTGGCTGGTGCCGGCCGACCCGCGGCCACGGCCGATGGACGCCGCCGCGGCGGCCGGTGTGCCCGGTGGGGGCGGTGCGTCGCCCGACGGCTACCGCAGCATCGTGCGCCACCCTCTGTTCCTGCGCACCGCGCCGCTGGGTTTCTTCCTCTACGGTGGCCTGATCGCGGTGCAATCCTTGTGGGCCGGCCCCTGGCTGACGCGGGTCGGCGGCTCGAGCGCTGAGCAAGCGGCGCAGGGGCTGTTGCTCATCAACCTGGCGATGCTCTTCACGTTCATGGCCTGGGGGGCCGTGATGCCGCGCCTGATGCACCGTGGCATCGGTGCTGTGCAACTCATGGCCTGGGGGCTGCCCTTGCCGCTGCTGTTGCTGTTTGGCAACGTCATGCTGGGGGGCGCGGCAGGCGCCGTGCATTGGGCCCTGTGGTGCGTGGCGTGCAGCTTCGTGTCGGTGAGCCAACCGGCGGTGGGCGCTGCGTTCCCGGCCGCGCTGGCCGGCCGCGCCCTGTCCGCCTACAACCTGGTGATCTTCGCCGGTGTCTTCTGCATCCAGTGGGGCATCGGGCTGCTGATCGACGGCCTGCGCGCCCTCGGGTTGACCGAGGCCGACGCTTTCCGGCTCGCCTTCACCGCCTTCGGCCTGTGTTGCGTGATGGCCTACATCTGGTTTTTGCGCGCCGGGCGCTCAGGTGCCGATAATCCGGCCTGACTTCCATGGCCGCCATCCTGCTTGTCGCCCACGCCCCCCAGGCCGCATCGCTGCTGGCCGTGGCGCGGCACGTCTATCCGGACTGCAGCGTCGGGCTGGCTGGCGTCGACATCGCTGCCGGTGCCAGCCCGGCCGAGGCGCAGGCGCAGGTGCGCGCCGCGCTCGACGGCCTGGGGGCCAGCGAGGTGCTGATCCTGACCGATGTCTTCGGCGCGTCGCCATGCAGGGCGGCGCTGGCGGTGGCCGACGGCGTGCACACGCGTGTTGTCGCCGGCGTCAACGTGCCGATGCTGTGGCGAGCGCTGTGCTACGCCGACGTGCCGCTGGACGAACTCGTCACCCGGGCCGTCGACGGTGGCGTGCAGGGCGTGATGCAGGTCGGCGTGCCGCGCCCCCAGAATCAGGCCTCACAGCCGGTCGTCGATGATCAAGTTCAGCATCACCATCAGCAATAAGCTCGGCCTGCATGCGCGCGCGTCGGCCAAGCTCACCAAGCTGGCGGGCAGCTTCAAGAGCGACATCCACCTCAGCCGCAACGGCCGGCGAGTCAACGCGAAGAGCATCATGGGTGTGATGATGCTGGCCGCCGGTCCGGGCAGCGAGGTCGAGATCGAGGCCGAGGGCACCGATGAAGGGCAGGCCGTGGCTGCGCTGTGCGGCCTCATCGAGGCCAGGTTCGGCGAAGGCGAATAACGCTTCAACAGACCCTGTACCGGCGCGCGTCGCGGCACGCTGCGCTACATTGCTTGCATGAGCATCCAGGTCTTCGGTACGCCGGTCTCGCGTGGGGTTGCCATCGGGCGCGCCGTGCTCGTGGCTTCGAGCCGCGTCGATGTTGCGCATTACTTCATTGGCATCGACCGCATCGAGTCCGAGATCGACCGCCTGCGCGAAGCCCGTGACGGGGTGGCTGCCGAATTCGGCGCGCTCAAGAACGAACTGCCTGCCGAGGCGCCGCACGAGTTGGCGGCGCTGCTGGACGTGCATCTCATGCTGCTGCACGACGAGTCGCTGATCGGCGCCACCAAGGCCTGGATCAGCGACCGCCACTACAACGCCGAATGGGCACTGTCGGCACAGCTGGAGGTGCTGGCGCGGCAGTTCGATGAGATGGAAGACGCCTACCTGCGCGAGCGCAAGGCCGACGTCGAGCAGGTCGTCGAACGGCTGTTGCGCGAGTTGCGCTGCAGCGCCGTGGGCGCGGCCGCCGCAGGCGCGCCGGCGACGCAGGCGGCGCGAGACTTCGGTGGCGAAGACCCGCTGGTGCTGGTGGCCAACGACGTGGCACCTGCCGACATGCTGCAGTTCAAGCGCAGTGTCTTCACCGGTTTCGTCACCGACGTTGGCGGCCGTACCTCGCACACCGCGATCGTCGCGCGCAGCATGGACATCCCTGCCGTGGTCGGCGCACGCGAAGCCAGCCGGTTGATCCGACAGGACGACTGGATCGTCATCGACGGCGATGCCGGCGTCGTCATCGTCGACCCCTCGCCCATCGTGCTCGAGGAATACCGCTTCCGCCAGCGCCAAAGCGAGCTTGAACGGGCGCGGCTCGACCGCTTGCGGCATACCCCGGCGGTGACGCTGGATGGCCAGGCCGTGGAGTTGCTGGCGAACATCGAGCTGCCCGGCGACGCCGCCGGTGCGCTGGAGGCAGGCGCCGTGGGCGTGGGCCTGTTCCGCAGCGAATTCCTGTTCATGAACCGTGGCGGCAACGTGCCCGGCGAGGATGAGCAGTTCGAGGCCTACCGCGACGCCGTGATCGCGCTGCAGGGTCTGCCGGTGACCATACGCACCGTCGACATCGGCGCAGACAAGCCCCTGGAGCGTGGCAGCGCGCAGGAACATCGGTACGACCACGGCCTGAACCCGGCCTTGGGTCTGCGTGCCATCCGCTGGAGTCTGTCGGAGCCCGGCATGTTTCGACAGCAGCTGCGCGCCATCCTGCGTGCCAGCGCCTACGGCAAGGTGCGCATCCTGATCCCGATGGTGGCGCACCTCGGCGAAGTCCGGATGACCTTCGAGGCACTGGCGCGCGCGCGGCAGCAACTCGACGACGCCGGCCGTGCCTACAGCCAGGTCGAGGTCGGCGCCATGGTCGAGGTGCCGGCAGCGGCGCTGATGATCGACCGCTTCCTGCGGCACTTCGACTTCGTCTCCATCGGTACCAACGACCTCATCCAGTACACGCTGGCGATCGACCGCGCCGACGAGGCGGTGGCTCACCTGTACGACCCCTGGCACCCGGCGGTGCTGCAGTTGCTGCACCACACCATCTCCCGCGCCAACGCCCTGGGTCGCGCCGTCAGCGTGTGTGGCGAGATGGCCGGCGACGTGGCCTTCACCGAGCTGCTGCTGGCGATGGGTCTGCGCAGCTTTTCGATGCATCCGGCGCGCATCGCGTCGATCAAGCAACGCGTGCTTCGAGCAGACACGCGGCAGCTCGCGGCGCACCTGGAACAGGTGCTGGACTCCGATGCCCCGGCCGAAGTGCTGCGCCTGGCCCTGCAGGGCCGCACATGGCACTGACGTGCGCCGCAGCGCAACGCGCTCGGTCGCCCCGTCGAAGCGACTCCGCAGCGCGTGTTCAGCGCCGAGTTGCCACGGTGCGCGAAAAGGGTGCTATAGTCGCTGGCTCTGCTCCTGACAGGCAACAGACGGCGACACAGAAGCCGACGCGAAGTCAGACAGGCTGCAGAAATGCCCGAGTGCTTGACAGTGGTTAAGAAAACATGTCAGAATCACTCTCTTCGCTGATCACAGGTCGGCGGCGCTGAAACTCCAAGAGTGCAGCGGCGTTCTTTAACAACATACAGCCGATAAGCGTGGGCGTTTGAAGGCGAGTGCCGGAACGATGTGGAAACACAAAGTTCAGGTCTCCTGACCTTAAACGCTCGCGGAAATAGAAGTGAAGTTCACTTCGATTCCTAAGAGCAAATCAAGATCGAACTGAAGAGTTTGATCCTGGCTCAGATTGAACGCTGGCGGCATGCCTTACACATGCAAGTCGAACGGTAACGCGGGGCAACCTGGCGACGAGTGGCGAACGGGTGAGTAATATATCGGAACGTGCCCAGTAGTGGGGGATAGCCCGGCGAAAGCCGGATTAATACCGCATACGACCTACGGGAGAAAGCGGGGGATCGCAAGACCTCGCGCTATTGGAGCGGCCGATATCAGATTAGGTAGTTGGTGGGGTAAAGGCCTACCAAGCCTACGATCTGTAGCTGGTCTGAGAGGACGACCAGCCACACTGGGACTGAGACACGGCCCAGACTCCTACGGGAGGCAGCAG